>JABFRG010000324.1 GCA_013141295.1 Polyangiaceae bacterium | reverse complement strand
ATGTGCGCGAGCTCCTCTACGACGATGGCGCTGGAGCGATCGCCCGAGGCGGAGGTGGGACCGCGCGTCAACTCGCGCTCGAGCACGATGCGACCGGAGCGCCCCTCCACCAGCACCGTCGCGGCCCGGTCGGTGGCGGCGAGGTCGACCCACACCGTGGCGAGCGCCGTGCTCTCGCGGGCGAGCCCACCGCGATCGACGAGGTCTACGCGCTCCTCGGTCCGCACCTCGAGGCGCAGGCCCAGGCGGCCGGAGAGCTCACGCAACGAAGCTTCGAAGGCCGCCCGCTCCTCGGCGTTTCCGGCGAGCACCAGCTGTACCGTGGTGCGCGTCTCGCGCTCTTGCGCGAGCGCCACCCGAGGTGCCAGCGAAGCGGTCAGCGCCGGAAGGACCACCAGCGCCGCACGGAGAGCGACCGCTACGAGTCGGCGCCGCGAGGGCTGCCGACGACGACCCACACTCAACGATGCTCGAGCCGCGCCATGGCGCGTTCCCGATGAATCGTCTGCGGGTAGCTCTGAAGGAGGGTGTTCCATGCGGCGCGTTCTTCGGTCTCTCGGCCCAGGTTCTGAAGGGCGCGAGCGCGCCCGGCCATGGCCTCTTCGCGCAACGTACCCTCTCCGCTCCCGAGATACTGGTCGAAGAGCGCGAGGGCTCGGCCGCTGTCGCCGTTGTCGAGCGAGAGCCGCCCCAGGGCCAGCCGCGTGGCGTTGGCCTCGGAGGCGTTGGGGTGCTTGTTCAAGAGGTCGCTGTACAGCCGCATGGCGGCTGCGCGATCGCCCCGGCGCCGCGCATCGGTCGCATCGGCGAACAGCGACGAAGCGGTGCGCTCAGGAGCCGGTTCGGCCATCTGCGGAGCCACGGTGGAGGCGGGAGCTACCACCGGAGGCGGCAGCACCACCGGGGCATCGGCGGAAGGCGCAGCCTTGGGGCCGGGGGCGGTGAAGGCCACCGCGTGGGACGGACCTGCGTGTACATCGAGCGGCGGTGCCGCCGCGACCTTGGGCGCTTCCGGCGACGCCGAGTCCACCGGCGTCGCGCTGGCTTCCACGGCCGGCGTGCTCTCCACCGGTGCCGCATTGGCGTGCGGCGCGGCGCGCGGCGCTTCCACCGCCGAAGGAACGTTCGCCGGGATCACCGCGGGCTCCACGCTGGAGGGCGCGCCGAACACCGAGGGCAACACACCGGACCACCGCGCCGCGGCGCCGGTGGCGAAGGTGAGCGTGGCGGCGATGAGGATGAGCGCGGCCATCCGTCGGCGCGCCGGGCGCTTCACCGGCAGAGCCGGCGGCGGAGCCGAAGCGTCGTCGTTGGCCGCGGGCCCTTCGAGCGAAGGACGCGACTCGCGATCGCCGGTGGTCTGGGCCGCCGGCGCGTGCTTGAGCGCACCGGTGACGAACAGCGCGCCGTCGTGCAACGGGAGCTCGGCGTCGAGGTCGGCGGCGAAGTCCGCCCGGAGCGTGCGCTCCATACGGCACGCCGCGCAGTGCGCAAGGTGCGCGCGGAGGAGCTCTTCCTCCGCCGGGGTGAGCGTTCCACTCTCCTCGCGATCGAGGAGGTCTTCCGGGTGCAGCTCGGCGATGCTCACGATTGCACCTCCAGCTCGTCGGCGAGCGCCGGGTCGGCCTCGATGCGCCTTCGCAATGCTTCCTTCGCGAGTCGCAGACGACTTCGGACGGTGTTCACCGGCGCGCCGGTAGCGACGGCCACCTCTTCGAGGGACCAGCCGAGCATGAAGCGCATGGCCATGGAGTCGGCCTGCTCGTCGGGGATCTCCGCCAGCAAGTCGCGGAGCAGCATCTTGCGCCGCTCGGCCCGCGCCGCGTCCAGCGGAAGCGGGTTGTGATCCGCCAGGGTCTCGGTCTCCGCGTCGTCGTCGCGTCGCGACCACTGCAGGCGCGTGCGCTTGCGGGCAGCCACCGCGGTGCGGACCGCGATGCGGGTTCCGTAGTGCACCGGCTCGCATTCCCCGCGAAAGCTCGGGAGCGCTTGCACCAGGGCGATGAGCGACTGCTGAACCACGTCGTCGAGGTCTGCGTGGGCGCTGCCCAGGACCATCTGCACCACCCGCATCATTCGCGGCGCGACCGCCTCGAGCAGGCGCCGGGTGGCCGCTACGTCGCCCTTGGCCGCTTGGCCCGCGAGCACCATGGCCGCGCTCGGCGCCACTTCGGGCTCGATGGCCATGCTGCGGGGGGAATCGGCGTCGGACATCGGTAGTCTTAAAGGTGTCATCGTCGACCCCGGACGGATCACTTTTCCGCGAACATTCCGAAAAAAAACGGAGCCATCCGAATACCCAACGATCTCGCGCCTCTGCTTCGGCGCAAACGGGGGGTGGAGGTGGGAGTCCGAATCTCCGACGGAATCTCCGGCTCGGGACAAACGCTCGCCGGCGCCGGGAAGCTTCGGCGCCGATGTACGTACAATCAGGACCCGGCGGATGGTTCGGACCTACGGCGCACCGGGGCGCTTTTTATGGAATGAAGAACCCTGCGACGTTCCGCCGTTGCTAGGCTCTTCGTATTCGAAAGGACCTCGAATATGAGCGCTGGTGGACCGCCCCCGGGAGGCTACGGATTCGGACTCATCGATCCGGAGAAGAAGCCCGAGAAGAAGAAGACGGAAGAGGCGCCCGCACCTGCGCCGCGCCCGGTGGTGGACCCCTACGCCCCGCCCAAGATCTCGCCCTTCGGCGGCTCCAACTACGGGCCCGCCGACGTGGGGGCGAGGCCCAAGCGCTGGGTCGGCCTGCCCATCATCGGCATCGGCATTCTGTGCATTCGCGTGCTGCTCCTGTGCGCACGCACCAGCACGCCCAGCTACTCGCCGTCCTACAACTACCAGCCGTCCTACGACCTGCCGCTGCCCACGCCTTCGGTGGCCATCCCCAAGACGCCCGCGGTCGTGGCGGGCCCGCTCGCGGCTTCCCGGGAAGGCACGGACGTCTTCTGGTTCGAAGGTCCCACCCTCGTTCGTCGCGACGCGTCCAAGAAGGTGCTCCGCCTCGCTCCGCCCACCGGCATCAATGCCCGTAGCCTGGCCAGCACCACGCCCATCGTGGACTCGCTGGTCGCCGGCGGTAACCGCGCCTGCTGGATCGAAGACCGCAGCAGCGTGCATTGCGTGGAAGATACACGCACGATGGCCAGCGAACGGCTCCTCTTCGCCGGCTCGGCGGGCCTCGCCGATTTGCGTGTCGACGAAGGCGCCGCCTACTTCGTGGAAGAGACCTGGAAGAACAGCGGCACCGTCTACACCATCAGCCGCGTCGATTTCCGCACCCGCACCCGAACCGAGCTGGTCAGCGGCGCCACCGCCCACCACCTGGTGCTCGACGGCGCGAACCTCTACTTCGTGAGCGGCAAGGTCGCCCTCGACGGTAAGGGCGACGTCGCCATCTCGCGCGTCGCCAAGACCGGCGGCGCTACCAAGGTGATCGCCTCCCTCGGGCAGCGCACCCCGGAGAGCCTGTCGGTCCAGGGCAACGATCTGTTCTTCACGGCGCCCGGCGGCGTGGACGACGGCTATGCCATGCAGCTCTTCCGCTTGGCGAAGACCGGGGGCGACGTGGTCAAGGTCAACCTCGGCGACGAAGAAGTGGCCGGCGCCTTCGCGGTGAACGACAAGAGCATCTACTTCGTCGGC
>JABFRG010000927.1 GCA_013141295.1 Polyangiaceae bacterium | reverse complement strand
CTGGAGATGAACACGATGCGCCCCCACTTCTTGCCGAGCATGCTCGGCAGGTACATGCGGGCCAGCCGCACGCCGCTCAGCACGTTCACGTCGAAGAACCGCCGCCAGTCCTCGTCGGGAATCTCCAGGAACGGCTTGGGCTCGAAGATGCCGAGGTTGTTCACCAGGATGTCGGCCGCGGGGACCGCCGCCAGGAGGGTCTTCGCGCCCGCTTCGGTGCCGAGGTCGGCCGCCACCCCATCGATGGTCGCCGCCGGATGCAGGCCCACCAGCGTGGCCACCGCGGCGTCGACACGAGCCTGGGTGCGGCCGTTCACCGTGACCCGCGCGCCTTCCGCGGCGAGCGCGGACGCGATGGCAAAGCCGATGCCGGCGGTGGAACCACTGACGATAGCGCGCTTGTTCGAGAGGCCGAGATCCATGCCCGGCTTTCTACCACGGGCCGCGGCTCACCGAGAGCTCAGGTGCGCGCCATCCGCAGCTTGGCTTCCAGGCCTTCGTGGAAGAACGAGCGCAGCCGGCTCCGGAGCGCGCCGATGCGTCCGCGCTGGAGAAAGTCGGGCTCCAGCCGGCGCACGAACCGCGCCGCGGCTTCGTTGGCCACCCGGTAGCGCTCGCCGCGCTCGCTGTCCTCGTCGTGTGCATACTGCACATTGTCGTAGAGCCGGCCCCGGAGCTCCTCGCTCTTGCCCTTGTCGAAGCCGGGCACCGAAGCTGCGAGCACCACGTACTTGTCCACCTCGGCCTGCAGCTCGAGCTCCAGCTGGGTGGTGCGCTTCTGCATGGCCGCGCGATCGGTCACGTACACGAAGTGGCTCACGCCCTCGATGATCTGGCAGATGACGTCGAGCGGCTTCGTGCCCGTCTCGCCCTCCGCCAAGCGCGGCACGCGCAAGGCGATGGCCAATGCGCCGTCGGCGTCCTCGCGAAGCAAGAGCTCCTCGCGATCGCCGCTGTCGGCCGGGTGCATGAACGCGTCGACGTCGGCCACGCGATCGAGGTGATACAGCCGCTCGAGGCCACGCTGTACGCGGGAGGCGAGAGCCATCTCTCGCACGATGCCCGCGCCGTAGCCTTCGAGCTGCCGGGTGCTCACTGGATGGAGCCCTTGCCGCGAGCTTGCACCAGGCCGTGCCCGGAGAGCGCCTCGGCCAGGCTGTCGCTGCCGGTCTTGAGCCAGCGCTCGTAGGCCTTGAGCACACCCTTGGAGCTTTTGGCGCCGATGGCACCGATGGCAAGGGTGCAGTCTGCAACTTCCGTCATGACGCCCACGAACGCGTCGAACTTTGCCGCCAGCTCACCGAAAATGTCCGTGGTGCTGTCGTTGGCGGCGGCGCCTCCGGTGTTGAGCACCAACCGCGCCGACCCGTAGGCCTTGGCCCCGATGCCCTTCAGGTAGCCGGGAGCCACGCCGCGAGCCTCGAAGTGATCGCCGAAGAACCCGAGGCCGTAGAGCACGCCATCGCCCAGTGTGCGGAGCTTCTCGAAGCGCTCGCCCAGGTCGTTGGTGTGGAGCGCCTCGTCCAAGAGGAACGTCAGCGGGCGATCCATGGTGCGCCCG
The DNA here is from genome assembly GCA_013141295.1 of Polyangiaceae bacterium. Lineage (GTDB taxonomy): Bacteria > Myxococcota_A > Polyangia > Polyangiales > Polyangiaceae > JABFRG01. Next base: position 16,573 of record JABFRG010000927.1, on the reverse strand, counting down.
GCGTCGTCGGCGGGGCGGGTGTAGTCACTCAGGAGGCCAACGAGGTAATGCGTTGCGCCATCGGTGGCTTCTACCTTCCGAGTGCGCATCGCCGTTTCGACGATTTCGTGAAAGAACCCGTCAACGTTGGTGGCTGCTACGATGGTCGACATGGGCGGAGCTCCAGGCTTTGGGAGCCGCACTCAGCCAGAGACATCGCTGAGAGCTCGTACCGAGAGCGGCACCTGTCTCTATCGTACGGGTGGCCACCACGATTTCAATAATTTATACTGAAATCAAGGGGTTGTATGTAGGCGTTGGCACTCTCCCTGGGCACCTGCCAGGGGCCGAAAGCCGCGGAAACCACGGGCTCGACGGGTCCTCGGCGCGGTGCAAAACTATCACGCGCTTGGCACTCCCGAGGGGTGAGTGCTTTGACGCGAAAGTGGAGGGGAATCGTATGGAGAAGTCGGAGATCGGGCGTGCACTGGAGCTGCAAGCGCAGAGCTATGCGTTCGTGCGCTGGCTCGGGGACAACAAGGCCGACGTGCTCACCACACTCACCGAGGATCACGGCGATCGCCCGCCCCGGGAGGTGATGGCGGAGTGGCTCCGCACGAGCGGCAGCCTGCTGGGGTACACGCGGCGTCTACGCGAAGAGGACCAGCTCGCGTTCGCGAACCTATTCGTCTCCTACCTGGAGATCTCCTTCGATCTCCTGGACCACGGCCGGCGTATCGAGTCGTCCCCGTGCGGCTGCTATTGCTCCATGTGCGTGAGCATCACGTCGTCGTCGCGGATGGTGCCGAAGAAGCCGGGCTCCGCCGACAAGGAGCGAGCGACCCGCGCGCTCGAGGCCGAGCTGCAAGCCGTGGCGGGGGCCGCGGGAAAGACCCTCACCAAGGCGCAGATCAAGGCGCTCCTCGAGAATCCGGATCTGCGCGAGCCACTGGCCATCGCCGCCTGGATGTCGGCGGTTTTCCGCCGCATGCGAGGGGATTTCGTGGGCACCGAGGCGCTCGTGTTGTGGCGATGGTTCGCCTGGAAGCCCGAGGGATCGCCCAAGCACGGCTTCGCCATCACCGAAGCCGCCGTGACATCTGCGCAGGCCCAGGTGAAAGAGGGCGTAGAACGCGCGTTGGCCACGGAAACCGCGTAGCATCTCTCTCGTGAGCACCATCAGTCCGCAACTCTCGAACGAAGCGAAGGCAGCGTTGGCCCGGGCGCGGGAGGCGAACCTCAGCTACGGCGTGCAGCTCCTCAAGTCGCCGAAGGGCGCCATCTTCGCGGTGGTGGGCGAGGTGCACTTGAAGCTGCCGGCGGCGTCGGCCATCGGCAAGGAGCTGGTGCGCACCTTCGATCTTCGGGGCGTCGAGAGCTTCCCTTCGGCGCGGGTGTTCCTCGGGCGCGTGCTCTACGTGCTCATCATCATCCCGCGGCTCTTCTTGCGGCTCATCACGCTCGGCATCGTGAAGGACAGCACCATCAAGGACGCCCGGGAGGCGACCCACGGCCACACCTTCCTGCTGGAGAGCGTCTCGAAGATCCCGCTCTCGCTCCACGCGGCGTCCGCCTACCTCACGCTCTTCTTCTCGGTGGCCTTCGCCACGCCGCTGGTCACCGTGCTCGTGCCCTTCTTCCCGCCGTTGGCGGTGGTGGTGCCGTGGCTCGCGGCCATCTCGATGATCCTCCAGTTCCACATGATCGCCCTGGTGCCGGCCTACTTCCTCCGGCGCTTCTCCTGGGCGTGGCTGGTGCACCCCGCCATCGGCATCCTCGCCGCCCGCGACAAGACCATGGCCGAGGGCACCGCCGAGATGATCCGCCAGCACCCGAACGCCAAGAGCGCCCTCCTCATCATGGGCCGCGCCCACATGGTCGGCTACGCCCGCGAGCTGGTCGAGAAGCAGGGCTTCACCGTCATCGACGACGAAGGCTGAGCTCGATTTCGGGAGAACTGTCAGCACACGGCGGCGGAGAGCGCTTTTCCGGTGCTGTCCGCCAAACGTGACCGGCTGGGCGCTACGACCGTAAGTCAAATCAATGGGTTAGGGCACTGCTGTACGTCTGATGGTGTGCGTTGCTGTGGGGAACAAAATGGCCACAGCCACCCTTGACGGCGCGGGGCCAGGCCTTAATCTGGCCGCTGCTAGCACTCTCCTACGGTGAGTGCTAAGAGCATCCCCGGTTCGAACGGAGAGCCCTGCAAGCCTCGACCTGTCCCGCTCCGCGGGGGGTCGACAGCTCTCCGGAAAGAACCTCAAGCACAGCAGTCGAAGGAGTTACTCGTCATGGCAAATATCCGTCCCCTCCAGGACCGCATCATCCTCAAGCGCGTCAAAGAAGAAGAGAAGTCGAAGGGCGGGATCATCATCCCGGATACGGCCAAAGAGAAGCCCATCGAGGGCGAAGTGATCGCCGTCGGCAACGGCAAGATCCTGGACGACGGCACCGTGCGCAAGCTCGACGTCAAGGTCGGCGACCGCGTCCTCTTCGGCAAGTACTCCGGCACCGAAGTGAAGATCGACGGCGAAGAGCGCCTCATCGTTCGCGAAGACGACATCCTCGGCGTGCTCGGCTGAGCCGCCCCCGCCGCGAGTCGCTCGCCGTTGCGAGCGCCGCGGCGCCCCCAATTTTCATTGCAGAATACAGAGGTTCATCATGGCAGCTAAAGAAATCGTCTACACCGAGCAAGCTCGCAACTACATCCTCGCCGGCGTCAACGCCCTCGCGGACGCGGTGAAGGTCACCCTCGGCCCCAAGGGTCGCAACGTGGTCATCGAGAAGAGCTTCGGCTCCCCCACGGTCACCAAGGACGGCGTCACCGTCGCCAAGGAGATCGAGCTCGAGAACAAGTTCGAGAACATGGGCGCCCAGATGGTGCGCGAAGTTGCCTCGAAGACCAGCGACGTGGCTGGCGACGGCACCACGACCGCCACGGTGCTCGCCCAGGCGATCTACCGCGAAGGTAGCAAGCTCGTGGCCGCTGGCCACAACCCGATGGAAATCAAGCGCGGCATCGACGCCGCGGTTGCCACCATCGTGGAGAGCCTGAAGAAGATGGCGAAGCAGACCAAGGATCCCAAGGAGATCGCTCAGGTCGGCACCATCTCTGCCAACGGCGACAAGGAAATCGGCGACAAGCTCGCGCAGGCCATGGAGAAGGTCGGCAAAGAGGGCGTCATCACCGTCGAAGAGTCCAAGACCGCCGAGACCACCCTCGACGTCGTCGAAGGTATGCAGTTCGACCGCGGCTACCTCTCGCCGTACTTCGTCACCGATCCGGAGCGCATGGAAGCGGTCCTCGAGGACGCGTACATCCTCATCAGCGAGAAGAAGATCGGTGGCATGAAGGACCTCCTCCCGGTCCTCGAGGCGATTGCTCGCCAGCAGAAGCCCCTCCTCATCATCGCCGAGGACATCGAAGGCGAAGCCCTCGCGACCCTCGTCGTCAACAAGCTCCGTGGCACCCTCCACTGCGCCGCCGTCAAGGCCCCCGGCTTCGGCGATCGCCGCAAGGAGATGCTCAAGGACATCGCCACCCTCACCGGCGGCCAAGTCATCGCCGAGGAGCTCGGCCTCAAGCTCGAGAACGTCACCATCACCGACCTCGGCCGCGCCAAGCGCGTGAGCCTGGACAAGGACAACACCACCATCGTCGACGGCGCTGGTGACAAGACCAAGATCCAGGGCCGCATCGGCGAGATCCGCGCCCAGATCGAGTCCACCACCTCGGACTACGACCGTGAGAAGCTCCAGGAGCGTCTCGCCAAGCTCGTCGGCGGCGTCGCCGTCGTCAAGGTCGGCGCGGCCACCGAGACCGAGATGAAGGAGAAGAAGGCCCGCGTCGAAGACGCGCTCCACGCTACCCGCGCGGCCGTCGAAGAAGGTATCGTCCCCGGCGGCGGCGTCGCGCTCATCCGCGCCCTCTCCTCCCTCGACAACCTCAAGGTGAACGACGAGCAGAAGTTCGGCGTCTCCATCATCCGTCGCGCCGTGGAGGAACCCCTCCGCCAGATCGTCGCCAACGCGGGCCTCGAAGGCTCCATCGTGGTGAACAAGGTCAAGGAAGGCAAAGACGACTACGGCTACAACGCCGCCACCGACAGCTGGGGTAACCTCCTCAGCCAAGGCGTCATCGACCCGGTCAAGGTCGTGCGCTCTGCGCTCCAGAACGCGGCCTCGGTCGCCAGCCTCATGCTCACCACCGAGTGCCTCGTTGCCGAGCGCCCGAAGGACGAAAAGGGCGGCGGCGGCGGCGGTCACGCGGGCCACGGCCACGGCGACTTCTGATCCCCACCGTTAGCGAACGCTAACGAACGATAGCCCCGGTGCCTCGCGAGAGGCCCCGGGGTTTTTCGTGTCGTTCGCCAGTCAGCGGGTAGTCCCTGTCGGATGAACGAAGCGATCTCTACTTGACGGAGATGTCGGCCGGCTTGAGGGGTGGAGTCTTCCTGCGGCATCGAGCAGATCGTGCCAGGAATAGATGTCTAGCAGGACATTGGTGTCGACGACGGCGACGAAGGGAGAGCCGGCCTTCGGCCCCGAGGCATCCGAGCCGTCACCGTCGACCATGGCCTTGACGCTTCGTGGGTGCTGCCGCGCGCCCGCCCTCTGCGCTGCCGGCGATCCCGTGCGAGAGGATCGAGACCATCAGCTGGTTGAGGCTCACCTCTTCCAACGTGGCGCGCCGCTCCAGATCGGCGTGAAGCGACCGGGGCAGACGGAGGCGAATGTTGCCGGATGGCTGGACGTTGTCCGGCTCGGGCGCCTGGGCGCCCAGAACCTTCACCATGGCTCGAGCCGCCACCTGGCCCTCACGGATGGCATCTTCCGCGGTGTCACCGTGCGCGGCGCAGTTGGGGAGCGCTGGAACGCGGGCGATCCAGCACTCGTCTTCCTCAGAGAACTCGACCACGATTCGATACGGAAATGCCTTCATCTTCACAGCTCCAGCTTGCAGCGGTCGAGCACCGCGATGACCTGAGAGACCTGGTAGGGCTTCGCCTTGCCGTCCTTCGTGGCCTGTAGGTTAACTAGCTCCAGAGGATGATTGGCATGCTGGTAGATCGCATGCGAGCCGGACTGGCGAACCCTCACGAAGCCGACGGCCTCGAGAACGGTGACAAGTTCGTCGAAGCGAACGTCCTTGGGGTTGTTGCGGATCGACGCAAGCAGCTTGGCTTTCTTGGTCACTCTTCAAGTTTGGTACCGCCAATGGTACCAGTCAAGCGCTTCTTCAGACCCGGTTGGGGCGCTACGGGAGCGCCGGAAGCGCGATGGCGTGGAGGCCCACGCTTTCGAAGCCCACGTACACCGTCCTGCCCACGACGGCCGGCACGCCCACTTCGGTGGCGATGCGCTTCGGTGTCGCGCCCTTCTCTAGGTCGACCAGCGTGAGGTTGCGTTGGAAGCTCTCGGTGTACTCGGACACGATGAGCTCACTCGAACCGGCGACGCGGGTAGCGAAAGCTCCGTTGGTGCCGAGCACGACCTCGGCGCCGCCCGCCACGGGCACGGCGCGAAGCTTGGCGTCGAGGCGACTCGCGGCGATGTCGGTGAGGAAGAGCGCGTGCTTGCCCGAGGGAGAGAAGCCCCACGGCGCCCCGGTGGGCGTGGTGAGGAGTGTGGTCGTCGCATACGGTGGCGCGAGCGAAACCAGGTCCATCGCGTAGGCGACCTTCAGGTTGATTCCGGTGCCCGTCACCACCGCGTCGGACGAGACCATGACGGCGCTTTGGTCGGGCGCGAGCGCGAGGACGTCGCGTGCACCCGAGGGGCGTACTTCCGCGGTGGTCTGGGGGCTGGTGGTGGACGCGCGGCGCAGCGCCTTGGCCTGCGTCGTGAAGAACAGCGACGTCGCATCCGGTGAGAGCAGCGCCGAGTGCGCTTCCGTCGACACGCTCGTCGTGGTTCCCGCTGCGAGATCGACCAGGCCCAGCTCGCCCGTTGCCGATATCGTCGCTGCATACTCCCCCTTTGCGCTCATCGTGATCTCGGGGAGCTGGTCTTCGCGGACGAACACCGGCTGCCCCAGTGCGTCGAAGCCCCTCACCGTCGCCGTGGCAACGCCGTTGCGGCACGTGGACGTGAACAAGCGCATTCCGGCAAAGCCGAACCTCATGAAACACCCGACCCCCACATCGGGAGCGACGATGCGGGGAGCCTCGGCCGAGCCGATCTTCACGATGGCGACGTTGGTGATGCTGCCGCTCGAATAGGGACCGAAGGTGATGGCCGCCCGTGTCGAGTCCTCGCTCACCGCGAGCGCGCCCCCGATGGAGTCTCGGCCCGGCACCACTTGCGGCCCGGTGGCCTGCGTCCAGAGGGTCAGCGAGCCGTGACCGTAGGGAGACTGGGTCGAGCCCCAGTGGGCGACGACCTTGCCCGCCGCGACCGCGCGATCGGAGATGGCGGCAGAGGGAGCCAATACCGTTCGCGCCTTCGACTTCGTGTCGTAGACCTCGAACCTCCGACGTCCGTTCTCGCTGATGAAGTACGCGAGGATGCCGTCTTCGGTGGCGCCGACCACCTCGACCTTGCCGCGAAAGAGGAGAGTCCCCGGCCCCACCGGAGCGGCTGCGTCCGGCAGCGTCGGCGGCGGTGGCGGGTCCTCCCAGGTAGTGCCGCCATCGCGCGCCGTGGAAGGCGGCGGGACGTTGGTCCGGAGACAGAATCGGCGTCGGAGCATGCATACAAGGACGAGCTCACGGCGACGCACGCGGCCATGACGCCGAGCGCGCGCGAGCGCGGAGTACCCAAGAAAAGCGGCGAATAAGTCATGGGGAGACCATAGCCTCGAAGTCCATGTTGTCAACTCAGTGAGTTATCATACCACTTTTGGGCAACGGCTCCTGCGCTCCGCGCCCGGTGCCTTCGTCAGCAGCCTGGGGAAGCCCTACGCCAGGGGATCGAAGTAGATGTCGTCCACGGCGAGCGCGCATTGTAGGGCAGTGAGCTCGACGCGCTCTCCCTCGGTTGCTGCGCGGTAGATCCATGCGCCATCCGCTTCCGGCGCACGGGTGAACCACTCCACGTACTTTCGATCGCTCGAGACGAGGACGTAGTGCTCGAGGGATACGATTTGCTTGTAGTGTGCAAATTTCTTTCCGCGGTCGTAGCTCTCGGTCGACGCGGAAAGGACCTCCACGATCACCTTCGGGTTGGTGACGCTGTTCGCGTCCTCCGGGTCCACCTCTAGCTTGCCGCACACCACGAAAGCATCGGGGTAGGTGGCCAGGCCGGTCGCCGCCACGCGAACGCGGACGTCGGAAGGGAACGGCCGACACGGCTTTCCCGAAAGGAGCCGAAGCAGATGTGCGCCCACGGCCAACGCGAGGGCGCCATGCTCGGGTGTTCCGCCGGCCATGGCGAACACGTCACCGTCGAGCCACTCGTGCCTGGTTTCGCTCGCTTCCTCGCCGCGCGCGTAATCGCGAAAAGCGACCTTCGGTAGCGGCACGGTGGACATGGAGAACACGATAGCGAGATTGCTCCGGCCAAGGAAGCTCGTCCGAGGCACGGGTTGCGCGACGCGTGCCAGTTGGCTCGAACGGTGCGAAAAGGGCGAAATTTGCCGGTGAATAGCGCATTCTCCGCAACGTCAGTCTTCGCATGCGCTCTTCGTCTTTGCTTCTTCTCCTCACGTCCGTCATCGGGGCCTGTAGCTCGTCGACGCAACCCACCGTCGAACCCGCTCCCACGGAGCAAGCGACGTTCTACCGCCTCACGCTCTCTTCCGTCACCGACGCGAAAGGGACGCATCTCGAGCAGTACTTCGGTCCGGTCCCCCTCGCGCTTCAGGTGCAGACCATCAAGCAGGGGAGCAAGGTCGTGCTCGCGCAGCGGGGAGGCACGTTGGCTCTCGACTCACGCCTCGAGCAGGACGTGAGCACGCGCTTCGAAGGCGGCGCGGCCGTGGCGTTCGATCTGAAAAGCCCCATGAGCGTGACCGGCGTGACGCTCCGGGAGAAGGAGCTCGTCACCGGACGCTACGCCATCTCGGACGTCACGAGCCTCGCCGTCCCGCTGGGGGGAGCACTCGCCGCGGGCGACGAGCTCGAAGCCTCCGGGAAGCTGGCCACACCCGAGCAAGACGGCGCGGGCACCGTCAAGCTTCGCTTTCGCGTGAAGCTCGACGAGGCGCCGGCCGAGCTGCTTCTGCCTCCCGGCTCGTTCGACGGGAAGTACCTGTACTGGCAGGGGCTCAATCCGGCCTTCGACAAGCCGCTGGAGCTCGAGGGTCCCGTCCAGTTGCGCGTCGCCGGCGGCGAGCCGTTCGACCTGGACGCGAAGGCTGGGAGCATCTGGGAGATCCCGAGCCCCGGCGCTACACAGAGGCCCGGAGACGGGCGACCCCGACAGCTCATCTTCCCGGGGGGCACCGACTGGTCCGGCCAAGCGGTGCCTCCGCGGACCATCGACTTCACCGCGGTGCAGGTGGAGACGAAGACGTCGTTCGATTTCACGACGGCCACCGGAGTGTCGGTCGCGGCGGGCGCTGCTGTCGTCGCCGACCCCGACTGCGAAGCCGGAACGTGCTTGGTGCTTCGTTCGGGGCCTCCTTCTGCCGACGGCGTATGTCGCAACGCGCCTCAGGCGGTCTTCGGCATCGCCGATTCGGCCCACAACACGACACAAATTCGCATGCGAGCCCTTGGCTTCGACGCTGCAGTGTGGGAGCGCGTGAAGTTGGAAATGCCCTTGGAGCACGGCTGGGTCGAGGTCGGTAGCGCGCCACCCTCGGTGGGACGTACCGATTATGCGTACGACTCTGGCTGGCGCGACGTACAGGCGTTCGGTCCTGCGCACACCTTTCACTTTCACCTCCTCGGCTGCCAGCCGGGGATGAAAGTGCTCGTCCAGCGCGCCACCGTGGAGTGATCCGCGATCAGTCGATGCCCAGGGCGTCGATGCGGTTGTACAGGGTGCGCCTGCTGATGCCGAGCACTCGGGCGGCGAGGGTGCGGTTGTTGTTGCTCTTGGCCAGGGCCTGCACGATGGCGGCGCGCTCGGCGTCGGCGCGTGAGTCCGAGAGCGTTCCGCTGCTTGGAGACGAGCCGGAGGGCGGGGTGCTCGGCCGCGCTTCGGTGCGCCCGTTGGCGAGGTGCAGGCGCACGTCGCCTTCACTCACCCGCGGGTTGTCGCAGAGCACCACCAAGCGCTCCACGAAGTTCGAGAGCTCGCGCACGTTGCCGGGAAAGTCGTGCGCTTCGAGGGCGACCAGCGCCTCCTCCGTCAGCTCCATCCCGCTCCGACCCTGCTCGCGGCAGAAGCGCGCCAGGAACGCCTTGGCGAGAATCCGCACGTCGCCTTTGCGATCGGCCAGCCGCGGCATGACGATGGGCAGCACGTTGAGCCGATAAAACAGGTCTTGCCGGAACGTGCCCGCCGCCACCATGGCCTCGAGATTCCGGTGGGTGGCCGCCACCACACGCACGTCGACGGTCACCGGCTCGGTGCCGCCCACGCGATCGAACTGCCGCTCCTGCAGCGCGCGGAGGAGCTTCACCTGCATCGAGAGCGGGATGTCGCCCATCTCGTCGAGGAAGAGCGTGCCTCCGTGGGCCAGCTCGAAGCGACCCGGCTTGCGGGCGATGGCGCCGGAGAAGGCACCCTTCTCGTGACCGAACAGCTCGCTCTCGAGGAGCGCCTCCGGCAAGGCCGCGCAATGCACCGCCACGAACGGGCCGTCCTTTCGCGGGCTCTCCCCGTGAATGCTGCGCGCTGCGACTTCCTTTCCGGTGCCGCTCTCGCCCAGGAGGAGCACCGAGGCGCTGGTCTTGGCCACCCGCGCGATGAGGCCGCGCACGCTGGCGATGGCGTCGCTCTCGCCTTCGAGGCTGCTCGCCGCCGGCGTACGCTCGCTCCCTTGCGCGAGGGCCTTCTCCACCACGAAGGCTATCTCGTCCTCCGAGAACGGCTTGGTTACGAAGTCGCGGGCGCCCCGTCGCATGGCCTCCACCGCCAGGGGAATGCTCCCGTGCGCGGTCATGAGCACCACCGGGAGCCCCGGCGTTTCGCGGGCGATCTCTCCCAGCAGCCACAGGCCGTCCTGCCCGCCGAGGCGCAGGTCGGTGAGCACCAGGCTGGCGTCGTGGGCTCTCAGGTACGCGAGCCCGCTCTCTGCGGAGGGGAACAGCGTGGCGGCATGCCCGCGCTTCTTCAGGAGGCCCACCACCACCTTCCCCACGGCAGTGTCGTCCTCGACCACCACGATCGGAGCGTTCATCCCACGAGCATGCCATTTCTCGGGGAATTCAGCGCTTTTTCGTGAGAGCCCTTTCGGCTGCGCGGGAACCTTGCGAAGCTCTCCGGGCGGATGCCCTTCTCTCGGCTGAACGACGCGTTCTTCTTGGTGTCCTTCGGCGCGAGCTTGCTCCTGGGGGTGCTGGTGCTTCGAGGGCCGCGAAGCCCGCTGCGTACCGCGCTCCTGCTCCTGTGTGCCAATTTTGCCGGTCTCACCGGGGCGTCCTTCGTGCACCACCAGACCGGCATCTCGGCGGTGCGCGCCCTCGACCAGACCTGCACGCTCCTGGGGTCGCTGGCCGCGCTCCACGTGACGGTGCGCTTCGTGGGGCGCTTCGCGGAGCTGCGTCCGCGCTTCCTGGGGCTCGCGGCCGTCTTTGCGGTGGGCGCCGTGGTCACGCTCGGCTCCGCCGTCTCCGTGCCGCTGCACACGCTCGTGGAGTCCGACGGGTTCTCCGAAGGCATCAGCGCGCTCATTCTCTTGTGCCTGCTGGCCGCGCTGGTGCTCCTGCGCCGCGCCCTGGTCGAGGCGGTCGATGCGGCCGAGCGGGCTCGCACACGCGCGCTCATCTGGGCCTGGTCGGTGGGCGGCGCCGCGGGCCTGCTCGATCTGCTGCTCCCGCCGCCCTTCGATCGCGGCGGCATCGCCGCCCTCGGCTCACTGGTGGCCCTCGGTCTCGTGGCCGTGGCCGTCACCCGGCAGGGCCTGCTCGCCGGCATGAAGGAGACCGGGCGCGCTTTTCTGTGGGCCTTCGTGGTGCTCGCGCTGCTCTTCATGGCGCTCCTCTTCGGCGGCGCGCCGCGGGCCGCGCTCCTGGTGCTGGGCCTGCTCGCTGCGGCGTGGATCGTCCTCGGTGTCCGCGAGCTCACCCGTGCCACGCGGGCCGAGGCAGAAGGACGGGCGCGGTTTCTCACCATGGGGCGCATGAGCGCGCAGATGGCCCACGATCTGAAGAATCCCCTCGCAGCCCTGCTGGGGGCCACCGAGCTCCTCTCGGATCCTGCTCGTCTCGACGCGGCCGAGATAGCCGACTACGCCGGCCTGGTGCGCGAGCAAGGTGTGCGCCTCCTGCGCCTGGTGGAGCGGTACGAGAAGCTCGGGCGCTTCGAGCTCGAGCTTCGGCCCGTCGACGTCGCAGCCATGCTTCGCCGGGTGGCGCAGGCGCGCCTCTCTGCGCACCCGCAGCTGGTGGTCGAAGATTGTACGCCGCCCTCGCAGCTCGTCTCCGCCGACGAGTCGCTCCTCGAGAGCGCCCTCGAGAACCTGGTGTCCAACGCGGTCGACGTGCTCACGGGCGGCGAGGCCCCGCGCGTCACCTTGTCGGTCACCTCCGAGCCCGGCTTCTCGTGCGTCTCGGTGCGCGACAACGGGCCCGGCATGTCGCCGCGCGATCGCGAGCGCGCCGTGGTCTTCGGCTTCTCCACCAAAGGTGAGGGGAGGGGCCTCGGGCTCGCCTTCGTGAAGCGCGTGGTCGAGGCGCACGGTGGCCAGCTCCGGCTCGAAAGCCAGCTCGGCGCCGGGACCACCGCCACGCTGCGGTTTCCACGCGTGCCGGCGTAGAGCACCTTTTCTGTGCGTCCTGGCTGCAGATGGGTAACGATCGCTCCATGGGCCTGTCTCTCCTCGAGGAGCTCGTACCTCCTCCCGCAACGCCGACCGCCGCGGTTGGAGACTTCGCCGCAGTCGAGGCGGCCCTCGGTACGGCGCTCCCCGGCGACTACAAAGAGCTCGTTCGTCGCTACGGCTACGGGAGCTTCTGCGATTTCCTCCACCTGTGGTCGCCGTTCTTCGGCGCGTGCACCATGATGGAGCTCGCGCGGGGAGTCCTCGACGCGGATACCCAGCTCGCCCGCGTCGCGCCCAACGCGGTGCCGTTCGCCCGGTATCCCGACCCGGACGGTGTCTTGCCGTGGGCAAGGTCCGACAACGGCGACGTCGCCTACTGGGTGACCGGGGGCAAGCCCGAGGGCTGGCCGGTCGTGCTCTGGAATCCGCGGGGCGGCCAGCGGTACGACCTGGTCGAATGCGGCGCTGCGGCATTCCTCGCCGCCTGGATTGGTGGCGAGACCGCCTTCACGCTGCTTCCGAAGCCGGCTTTCCGCTCGTTCGACCCCTGGTGCGCGCGGGTCCACGAAACTGTCGAGCTCGACGCCGCGACGGGACCGTTCGCCGCGCGGCTCGAGGCGCTACGCGCGGCGTTCGACCCGGTCGAGATGCGCGGAGCCTTCGGTAGCGACGACGACCACGCGCGCCAGGTTCACCTCGTCGCCAGCCAGGGTTCGGTGCGACTCACCTACGATACGGTCTACGGCCACAACGTGCGCCTCGCCGCGCCGCTCGAAATGCTCGACGCGGCGCACGCTCGGCTGGAAGCCGCCGTGGTCGCCATGGGCTCCCGTGTCGTGCGCGTGGTCCGCTCCTGACGGTAGCTACGCGACCGCGCGTTGCATCCGCGCCACCAGGTTGTCGAGCGTACGTTCGGTGCCGGTTTGGACGCCGAGCTTCACGAACTGTTCGAGGTGCTCGGCCGACGCGCAGCGGATCTCCACGCGCATGTGCGTCGTATCGCCCTGCGACGTGAGCGCCACGGTTCCTACCGAACCCAGCGCGTCGAACACCAGTTTGCCCGGTCGATCCACGACCCGGTAGACCCCCGCGAAGGCCGGACCGTGCGCGCCGGTGTTCTCGAACCGGAACGCGCCCCCGACGCGCAGGTCGATCTCGCATTTGGTGAGTCGGGCGCCGGTGGGGTCCCACCACTCGGCGATCTCTTCCGGGCGTGTCCACGCGTCGAACACGTCTTCGCGCGATGCGCGGAGCTTGCGCTCGAACGTGATGGTGTGGGTTTCGCGGTCGATGGTTGCGTTGCTCATTTCTTTGCCTTCTCTTCCTTCACGTTGTGATCACGTCGCTTCGTCTTCTTTTCCAGCAGCACCTCGAGGCGATCGAAGCGCCTCTCCCACTGCTCCCGGAACGGCCCCAGCCACACGTCGACGTCACGCAGCGGCCCGCCCACCACCAGCGTCCGTGGCCGCCGTTGCGCGTCGCGGCCTTGGGCGATGAGCCCCGCCTCCTCGAGAACCTTGAGGTGTCGCGAGATGGTCGGCTGCGCCATGTCGAAGGGCGCAGCCAGCTCCGCGACCGTTCGCGGCCCCGTCGCCAGCTGCGCGAGAATCGCCCGACGCGTGGCATCGGACAGTGCGGAGAACACGAGGTCGAGCTGCGCCGGACTGTTCATAGCCAGTAAGCTATATAGTTAGGTGGCTATCATGTCAAGCGCGGCCATGCAGCTGGGTGCACGGCGCGTGCACGACGTTGCGCAGTCGCGGCGCCGTATCGTCGGTTTTCCCGGCATTTCCGCGCCGGCATGCAACCTGCTCTGCGCCGTCGCATGTACACACGCGTTTCTTGTTTCGCCGTCGCCGCTCTCTTCGTCGCGTGCAGTGACTCGCCTTCTCCTTCGCCAACGGCGCCCGATGGAAGCGCGGTCGTCACCGACGCATCGGTCTCCGATGCGCGCGTCGATGCGCTCGCCCCTTCGGACGCCAACGCGCCCACCGAAGCGCGCGCCGAGGTCGAGGGCACCTTCGGTGGCACACCGTTCCAGGCGCTGGGCGTCGCGGCGAAGCGCTTCGGTTGGCTCCGCGAGGGTGGCGCGCCGGGGCCGGGCATCAGCTTCGCCATCGGGGAGTACGCCTCCATGTGCCGGAGCGCGCGCCCCAACCTCGGCCGCGTGCTGCACTTCTACCTGCGCGGCGAAGGGACGAGCACGCTGCCCACCGGCCGCATCACCATCGTCTCCGACTCCGTGCTCGGCGGTAGCGGCGCCGCACCCCAGGGCACCGTGATAGCGGCGCGGCTCTCCGGCAGCGACTGCGGCTTCGCTTCGGTGGACGACGAGGCGACCGGCACCGTGGAGATCACCCGCAGCGACACGCTCGGTGTGGCCGGCACCTTCGACCTGACGTTCGCCAAGAGCGGGGCGGTCCGAGGAACCTTCGACGCGCCGTACTGTGCGGGCGGCGCCGACACGACCATCGCATGCGTCCTCTGACGGGAAATCCAACAACGACGGCACTTTGCGTCGTGGCCGAAAATGGCAGTGGACCGCTGGTCCCTTCACACCTATACCGCCCCACATGAAGGCATCGATGTTCGGCGTGGTGGGGCTCTTCGGGGTGTTGGCCGGTTGCGCGGGCGCTGCGAGCGACGTGCAGGACGACGCCGACGAGACGCGCGACGATCTCTCCGCCGGGCGCGAGACCTTCGTGGTCCTTCGCCACGACGACCGCAAGTGCGCGGCACCCCGCTGCGGTGGCTTCTGGCTCAAGGACGCGAACCGCCGCACCGCCGAGTCGTACGTGTCGGGCCTCGACGTCTCGCGTCTCGACGCGCTCGCGCAGGAGCAGTTCCGCGACGCCCCCGCCCAGGAGCTGGTGCTCAAGGGCAAGCTGGGGCCGGTGAGCGCGTCCTCCGGCACCCGCGCGTTCCTGGTGACCACCGCCTACCGCGGCCTCCCCGGCTTCACCGTCGATGCGGGCGACGGCTTCGCCACCATCGCGTACGTGCCCATTCGCTGCATCACCGCGCCGTGCAACCAGTTCACGGCCACGCGTCTGAACACCGGCACCAAGACCTCGCTCACCAGCGTCGACACCGCGGCCCTCGCAAGCGCAGCCTTGAACCCCGAGTGGCTCCGCGATCGCATCGACAACGACGGCGCCATCGTCGCCGCGCGCACCGTGCAGGGCGTCAAGCAGCCCGGTGGCTACGAGCGCAACTACGACGTATCGCAGGTGTTCGTGAAGCTGCCCGACGTGCGCGCCACCTGCGCCGACCCGGCCCTCCCCAAGTGCGCGGCGGGCACCATCGCCGGCTACGAGCTCGACGAAAGCTCGTGCCAGGTTCTCGCGGGCTGCTTCACGCCCCGCGCCTGCCCCAAGTTCATGCGCCTCTGCGGCGAGGGCTACCATCAGGTGACCCGCTACCAGCCCTACGAAGCGTGCCCGGGCCTCGTGTGCGAGCCGGAGTTTCTCGACCGCTGCACCGGCCCCATCCCCATGTGCGCGGCTCCTCCGGCCGGCTGCCACTACGAAGGTGGCGGCTGCGCCGCCGGTCGCCACACCTGCGGTCACCTGGTCTGCGACGGCACGCCCTGATCTGCGGTAAAATCGCCGCATGAACCTCGCGGCCGCCGTTCGCACCGTGGAGGAGGCCGGCATTCTCCTGGTGTTCCCCAACCAGAACCGCGCGGACCCTCCCTCACTATGGGGAAAAATGTATCCTGCACGCAAAATGCGGTGGGATTGGGACCAGAGCGCCGATCGTCGGGTGGTGGACCTTTGGCGACTGCGCGAACGGCTCGCCGAGTCCGGCAAGGTGGCCTACGGCAAGTGGTATCGGGGTCGGGCCACGCTGTTCTCGCACGCGGTCTTTCGCGGCATGCTGGCGTCGTTCACCGAGATCGCGGAGCCCACCCTGCGCCTCTCGCACGAGGCGCGCGAGCTCCTCGAGATTCTCGAGGACGACTCGCCGCAGTCCACCAAGGTGCTGCGGGAGCGCGCGGACATGCGGGGCCGCGAGCGAGAGGGCGCCTACACGCGTGCGATGCGTGAGCTCTGGACGCGCCTCCTCATCGTGGGGGTAGGCGAGGTGGCCGACGGCGCGTTCCCCTCGCTCTCCATAGGCGCCACGCGTCTCGTCTTCGAGGACCTGTGGGAAATGAGAAAAGACCCGAGCGCCTCTGACGCCCGGGCCCTTGCTACTGCGCTCGAGAGCTCCAAGGGGTTCGCGAAGCAATTCGCAGAAACCCGAGAAACCCTGCGCGCCGCCGCGGGTGCGACGGACTGACGCTTGACCCCGCTGCGCGCGGAGCGATCACTTCTTCTTTGCGGCGCCCTTCACTTCGAGCTGGTTGTCGACGTCGGTGACGCCGGCGGTGCTCTTGGCCTTGGCGGCCACCGCGGTCTTCTCCGCTTCCGACTTCACGATGCCGGTGAGGGTCACCTTGGCGCCGTTGGCGGCGATGGTGATGGTCTTGGCGGCGGCCGAGAGCTTCTTGTCGCCCTCGAGGTTCTTCTGGACGGCGGCCGTGAGCTTCTTGTCGGCTTCCGGATCGGCCGGGGTCCCGGCGGTGTTGATGGCGGTGTTACCGGTGGCGTTGGGGGCAGCCGGTGCGGTGCCGGTCACGTCGGCCGGCTTGGCGTTGGGATCCGCGGCGGGGGTCGCAGGCGTGCTCGTGTCGGTCGAGGCGGTCTTCGACGGGTCGGTGGTGCCGGATGCGCCGGTGGTGTTCTCGGTGCTGGGATCATTGGCGGGCTTGCTCTCACCGCCGCAGGCAACGGC
>JABFRG010001158.1 GCA_013141295.1 Polyangiaceae bacterium | reverse complement strand
TGCCTACGAAGACCTCAATGGCAACGGCAAGCTCGACCTCGTCGACGAGAACGCCGCGCAGTTCCTCGACCGCATCGTCGCCGCCAACGACCAGACGATGCTCATCTACTTCGACGGCACGCCGCCGAACGATCCCGAGCTTCGCGACGGCAACGGGCACTACCCGACCCCCGGCTACAACCTGTACCGCCAGGGCACCGGCTGCGCCGAGACCGACATCGGCGGCACCAAGGGCGGCTCCCCGGCGCCCGCTTGCACCCCGGTTGCCCCCGAGTGGCTGCCCATGACCACCCTGTACGATCTCGCGCTCGCCACCGACCCCACCTTCGGTCGGCTCATGTGCAAGAGCGGCAACGACAGCGTGTCGTCGGCGTCCGGCGGCGGCGCGGTGCACTCCGGTCGCCCCGCCACCTACCCTGGGTCCACCGACCCCAACCTTTCCTGCAACGCCGACGGCGGCGGTTACACCTACGGCAAGGCCACCTGCACCACCATCAGCCAGGGACCCTGCCGCGGCACCATCACCACCTGCACCCCGGTCGATTATTGGGAGCGTCCCACCCCGGTGCCCGCCGACTGGCCCTGCGCCGCGAAGTGAGTGGAACCGCGCGGCCAATCACGCGCGGATCTCGAGAACCTCTATCGGAGGTACGGCCTCTTCTTGCTCCGGCGCTGCCGCGTCATCCTGCGCGACCCGGAGCAAGCCAACGACGCGCTGCAAGAGGCCTTCGTGAAGGTCATGCGTAGCGACGTCTCCCTCGACACGGTGGAGCACCCCTTGCGCTGGCTCTACCGTGTCGTGGACCACGTGTGCCTCGACCTCCTCCGGCGCCGCAAGACCACGCCCACCACCGGCGCCGGCGACGTCGACGAGGCGGACCTCGCCTCTCCCACCAGCGGTGCGCTCGGCCCAGAGCACGCCGCGGAAGAGCGCGACCGCGTGCTCAAGTTCCTGGGGGAGCTCGACGACGTCTCGCAGCAGATCGCCCTCCTCTCCTTCGTGGACGGCATGAACCAGGGGGAGATCGCCGAGGAGCTCGGCTACTCCCGCGTCACCATCAACAAGCGCGTCCAGGCGTTGCGCCAGCGTGCTCAGACCCGTCTTCGCGACGGGCTCGCAGATTCCTCGTCCGTTTCGGAGCAACCATGAGTCACCCGGCACAACATCGTCTGGAGGCGCTCGCGGCCGGCGATGCCGATCCCGGCGCTCTCGCGCACCTCGATGGCTGCGCCGCCTGTGCCGAGGTGGTTCGCCAGCTGCAGGACGAGCTCCACACGTTTCGGTTGGAGGCCGATGCCCCGGCGTTCGTGGAC
This sequence comes from Polyangiaceae bacterium, assembly GCA_013141295.1. GTDB lineage: Bacteria > Myxococcota_A > Polyangia > Polyangiales > Polyangiaceae > JABFRG01. The sequence goes on along the minus strand of JABFRG010001158.1, from coordinate 2,335 downwards.
GCGGTGCTGGCCCGGGCGGCAAAGGCCCCGGAAGCGCCCGCGCAATCGCCGGTGGCAACGGCCCTCGCCGCGCCGCCGCGCAACGTGACCGTGCTCCGATTCGTGACCATCGTGGCGCCCGTCTTCGCCATCGCCGCCGCCATCGTCCTCTACCTGCGCACGCCGTCCACCATCACGACGCAGCCGGGTGGGGGAAAGGAGCCGGGCAGCAGCGACGTTCGCTTCAAGGGAGGTCTTCAGGTCGCGGTGGTGCGCGAGCGCGAGGGCGCGCAATCCCGCTTCTCCGGCGAGGTCCGGGTACGCCCGGGCGACCGCATCCGCGCCGAGATTGCTCTCGACGGGCAGGCGCCGCTGACCGCCGTGCTGGTGAAGGACGACGGCGAAGCCGGGAGCTCTGCCGAGGCCTTGGTGCTCCTCACGCCCACGCTGCTCGATGCCGGCGTACACTTCTCTCCGGAGTCGATTCGCTTCGACCAGGAGCGCTTCGACGGCTGGCTCGTGGTGGGAGAGCCCGACAAGGTCGCGGCCGCACGAAAGAGCCGGAGATGGGACGAGGTGCGTGTTATGCGAATCCGGTTCGAATGATCCGCGTCCTGGCCCTCGCCCTCGTGACCTTCGCCCTGTGGCTCACTGCCGCGGCGGCGTCGGCCGAGCCGTTGCGGGTGCTGGTGTCGGTGAGCGCCAAGAGCGGCCTGCCCGCGGACCGCGCGCTGAAGCACGCCACGCGCGATGCCGATCGCGTGCAGGAGACCTTCACCCGCCTCGGCGGCGTGAAGAAGGAGAACGCCATCCGGGTGGTGGAGCCGACCCGCGCGGAGCTGCTGGCCGCGCTGGCTCGCGCGGCGGTCATCGCGCGCACGCGGCGCCCGGAAGAAGTGACGTTCCTGTTCTATTTCAGCGGCCACGGCGATCGCACCAAGCTGCATCTGCGCGGCGAGGAAATGCCCCTCACGGAGCTGGCGTCGGCCATGGGCGCGGTACCCGCGACCTTGCGCATCGCCGTCACCGACGCGTGCCGCAACGCCGACCTTCGCGCCAAGGGGCCCACCGCCGAGCCCGGCTTCGCCATCTCCATGACCCCGCCGCCCAGCGCCGCCGGCGCCGTGTGGGTCCACGCGTCGGCCGACGGCGAGGTCGCGCAGGAGTCCGACGAGCTCGAGGGGGCAGTGTTCACCCACTACTGGCTGTCGGGCCTGGCCGGCGCCGCCGACGCCGACGGCGACAAGCGGGTCACGCTCTCCGAGGCTTACACCTTCGCCTACAACCAGACGCTCTTTCGCAGCGCCCAGAGCGCGGGCGTCTTGCAGCGCCCCACCGTCGACGCGAGCATCAAGGAGTACGCGCCGCTGGTCATCACCCAGCTCGGCGCGCAGGCGGCGCAGCTGCGGCTCCCCATCGCCGCCGACACCCACTACCTCGTCTACACCGCCTTCGCGCACGCGGTCATGGCCGAGGCCTGGAGCGCGCCGGATCGTCGGGTCGAGCTCGGCCTCCCGGCGGGCCGCTACGTAGTGCAGCGGCGCGGGGCCCGGAGCGGCGCGGTGGAGATCACCCTGGGCAAGGGGCAGGCCCGCGATCTCGACGCCTCCGACTTCCGCGACGTGCCGGAGGAGACGCTGGCCAAGAAGGGCGGCGAGATGGTCCTTCGGCCCCACGAGGCGAGCCTGGCCTACGGGGCCGACGCCTCGGGCTTCGCGGATTTTGGTCAGCGAATACGTGCGCAATACATGTATTCGTTCTCCGACTTCGCGGTCGGCGGGGGCGCCGAGGGAGGCCTCGCCAACGGCGTGACCGACGCCAACGATATCGAGACGCGGCTCTTCGGCGGTCGCCTGGCTGCGGAGCTGCGCTTTCGCCTGGGGTCTTCGGTGGGCCTCCACTTCGCCGGCGCGCTGCGTGGCCTCTACGTGCATCAGAATCTCCGGCGCCGCGATGCCGACGTGGTGGCGCGGGCCGGATACCCCACCGAGAGCAGCTCCTCGGCCTTCGCCTGGGGCCCCGAGGCACGGGCGTCGTTTCGCTTCGATGCCGGCGCGCCGGCGTTCCTCGAGCTCGGCCCCTGGGCCTCGGTGCTGTTCACCAAGAAGGGCGATGCGGTTTCGCCGATTGGCGCCCTGGGCGCGGAGATCACCGTCGGCGCCACCTTCTGAACGTTCCCCGTCTGCCTCACTGAGGCGAGGTGGCAGCGGCGACGCGCCGCAGCGAACGCAAAACTACTCAGGTTGCGAGGGCATCGTTCTTGCTCATCGCGAGTCGCATGATCCGAACGCACTCCATCTCGCGAAGAGCTGCCCTCGGCGGCGCCATGGTCCTCGCCGCTTGCAAGACCTCCGGA
>JABFRG010000145.1 GCA_013141295.1 Polyangiaceae bacterium | reverse complement strand
GTGGTGTGCGGCACGGCCGAGCCGGTTCGGCGCCGCATCGAGGGCCTGGCGCGGAGCCTGGGGCTGCGGGCCGAGGTGGTGGGGTTCGAGCGCGACATGCCCCGACGCATGGCCGAGGCGCACGTGGTGGTGGGCAAAGCGGGGGGCCTCACGGTGACCGAGGCGCTCACCGCCGGTCGACCGCTGATCATCGCCGGTGCAGTGCCCGGCAACGAGACCATCAACGAGGTCTTCGTCTGCACTCAGGGGGCGGGCGCGTCGGTGCGACCCGGTGACGTCGGCACCGCGGTGCTCGCGATGTGGGCGCAGGGGCGTCTTCCTGCCATGGGGCTGCGTGCGCGGGCTTCGGTTCCGCGCGGCGCCGCCGACGCCATCGTGCGCGAGGTGCTCGCCACGTCGTGTGACGCTGCAGCCTGAAACTACGGAAAAGTTGGCCCTCTCGGTGCCGTCGTGTCTCCTTGCGGGACCATGAAATCGCGCGCCCCGAAGCCCCAAGGTCGCCCCGCTGCTCCCACGACCGAGACCCCCGCCCGCAGCGGCGTGGACCGGCGGAAGGGCGAGGATCGCCGCGCGTTCCCTCCGCGGCCCGAGGGGCGCCGCATGAACGACGGCCGCCGCGAGAGCGATCCGCCGGTCGACGCCTGAAGCTTCCCTTGCTTGCCCAGGCGCGGTGCGGGATTCTCCGCGGGTGACACGACTCGCCCAACGTCGAGGTATCGCGCTCGCCATGGTGGCATGCGCCATCGCGCTCGGCTACTTCGGCCTGTTCGCGCGTCGCCCCCGCGCGCCCATCGACGCCATTCCCGGCGACTCGTTCCTGGTCGCCACGGTCAACGGCGAGGCGCTCCGCAGCTCGCCCTTCCGGAGCCCCTTCGTGTCGCTGGTCGACGGCCGCCTTCGTCTTCCCGCCGGGTGCCCGCTCAAGGCCAGCGAGCGCATCGACGAGGCGGCGCTCTCGATTCCCAAGGGTGAGCGGAGCGAGCTCGCGGTGGCCATCTCCGGCCGCGCCACGGGCGACGAGCTCGACACCTGTCGCGGCGTCTTCCCGGGCAGCTCCACCAAGACCCGCGCCGGCTCCTTCGAGCTCACCGGCGATCCCACCGGCGTGCGGGTGGGGCTCTCGGCGCGCGGCCCGCTCATCATCGGTCTCGGCAGCTGGCCCGAAGCGCTGGCCAACGTGGCCGATGGTACCGCGCCGGGCCTCGGCAGCTCCTCGGCCCATGCCACCCTTCGCGCGTCGCTCACGGCGCGCCTGGCCTTTCCGCCGGCGGTGCTCATCACCGTGGTGCCGCCGAAGACGCTCCGGGAAGACCTACGGACCTTTCTCGGCGGTGAAGGCGCCGCCAAGGCCGCCTCGCTGCTCCAGATCGACGCCATCGGCCTGGCCATGAGCCCCGGCGAGAAGGGCAAGGACGCGGAGCTCGTCTTCGAAGCGCATTGCGAGACCGAGACCGCCTGCCTGGATGCGCGCGAGTTTCTCATGGCCCGGCGCTTCGACCTGAGCCAGAAGCTGGGGGCGCGGTTGGCGGGCTTCGGGCGACTCCTCGACGCGTTCACCGCCGAGGCCAAGGGCTCGCAGGTCTTCGAGTCGACGCACGACTCCGCCGATGCGGTGGCCAAGAGCCTGGAAGGGGTGGTCACGCGGTACCTACGCCCGGATGATCCGGCGCCTTCGCCCACCGCACGCCCCACGCTCCCGCCTCGCGCCCCCGACGAGGTCCTCCCGCCGCGCGGCAACAACGCTCGCGACGCGGGCGGCATCTGATCGTAGAGGCGCGCGCCGCGGCCGGCTTGCGCACACCGTGCGCGCAACTCCTGCGTGCAATCACGCCGCCCGCCCATTTCACACTTCCCTCTTTCACGCCCCGTCGTTACGTTGTGAAGACACCCGTTCGGAGGAATCCCTCATGGCTGGCAATATCGTTGAGCTCACCGACGAAAACTTCGAGAACGAAGTTATCAAGTCGAACGTCCCGGTTCTGGTCGACTTCACCGCGACGTGGTGTGGCCCCTGTAAGGCCCTCGCTCCCATCGTCGAAGGCCTCGCGAACGAGGCTGGTGGCCGTTACAAGGTCGCCAAGCTGGACATCGACGACGCATCCGACACGGCACGCAAGTACCGCGTCATGAGCGTTCCCACGGTCCTCGTGTTCCAGGGTGGCCAGGTCAAGGGCCAGCACGTCGGTCTCACCAACAAGGAAACGCTGCTCAAGCTCATCGGCTGAAGCGCGCTTCGTTCTGGAGGCGCGAGCCTTCACGTCGCTCTGGAGGCGCGAGCCTCCGACGCACCCCTGAGTGTCCGCTCAGGGGTGTTGTTTTGTCTGCCCCTTTTTCCGACGCATCGGCCGCGGCCTCGCTATCGTAGGGAACCGATGGCGATCCCGGACCCGAATCCCGTCCGAGATGCGCTCCTCGGCCAGGTGTTGCGCGGGTCGTCGGGCATCGGATACCACGTGCGCGATCTCGTCGGAGAGGGCGGCCAGGGTTGGGTGTTCCGCGCCTCCTGGGACGACGCCGACGGAATGGTCGTGGTGGTCAAGGTGCTGCGCCCGGACGTCATCGCCGACGACTCCCTCAAGCGCTTCCAGCGAGAGGCCTTGGTGCTGCGCATGCTCTCGCAGCAGCCGAACCCGTGCCCCTACGTGGTGCGGTTTTACGACCACTTCGAGACGCAGCTGCGCATCGGCGACCGCGCGCCGGTGAAGCTCCCGTTCACGGTCCTCGAGTACGTCCGGGGAACCACCCTCGAGCGCGTGCTGGCGTCCTCCGCCGGTCGTGGGTTGCCGCTCGATCGGGTGCGCCGGCTCTTTCGCCACGTGGTTCAGGCGCTCGACTACGTGCACGCGCAGAATGTCGTACATCGCGATCTGAAGCCCTCCAACGTGCTGCTCACCCTCGGGGACGCGGAAGAGATCGCCAAGGTGACGGACTTCGGTCTCGTGAAGATCGTCTCCGGCAACATGGAGCGCACCGCGCAGGTCGCCGGCGCGTCCATCGGCTACGCGCCGCCGGAGCAGTACGAGAAGGGCAATCGTCGGGTCGGTCCGCACACCGACGTGTTCTCCCTCGCCGCGCTCCTCTTCGAGATGCTGGTGGGGGCGCCCGCCTATCCGTTTCGGCCAGGCGAGAACCCCCTCATCGTGCTGACGCGCATCCTCAACGACGTGCGCCCTTCGCTCCGAAAGACCAAGGCGCTCATCTCCCCGGAGCTCGCCGGTCGTGGCGCCGTGGTCGAGGCCATCGATCGCGAGATCGCCCGAGCGCTCGATCCCGACCCTGCCAAGCGGCACGTCAACGCGGTGGAGCTTTTCCAGGCGGTCGACCCGCACCTGCGCGCAGCCCTGGAGCAACCGCCCACCGCGCGGGGCACCTTCCGGGAAGCGGGCGTGTTCGACTCCGACGTGCTCTCGCAGCGGCTCTCGAACCGCACGCCTCCGCCCAACACGCCGCATCCCTCGCGACCACCGCCTGCTCCTCCGGTCTCGCCCGTCTCACCCTCGCGCTTTCCGCCGCCCCATTCGGTGCCCCCGGTGTCGGTTCCGCGCGGCGCCGATGGCACCCTGCCACTCAGCCAGCGCGGTCGCGGAAGCCCCGCCGAGCGCACGGCACCGCTCGGCGGCAGCGTGCCCGGTTCGGTACCGGCGAAGCCACCGAGCGTGGC
>JABFRG010000316.1 GCA_013141295.1 Polyangiaceae bacterium | reverse complement strand
AGCGCGCCCATCGGCAGCACCAAGCTGACCATGACCGGCGGCGGCTCGTTCTCCATCGGCTTCGTGACGAACGGAAGCTGCCTCCCGGTGCTCACCGGCCAGACCGCGGTGGGCATAACCGTGACCGGCGCCGCCAAGGCCGTGTGCGTCGCGGCCTCGAACCCGGCCCGCGCCCTCAACGCCTACACGCTGGTGAAGCAGTAGTTGCTCAGCGTGGGACCAGCGCGGCGCCGGAGGCGCGAACGCGCTCGAGATCGGCCACATCCACGCAGAGCTCGACGTGACCGCAGTCGAGGCACACGCGCCCCTTGATGTTGAACTCGGCGGTGGCGAGGGCGAAGCGATCGCCGGGGTTCAAGAAGCCGAAGGAGAGCCGGGCGGCGTACCCGTCCGGCTCGCCCATCACGCGGGTCGCCGCGGTGCGGTTCTGGCTCGCGCAAGCGGGGCATGGCACGGTCTTGTCGACGCTGCGGTACACCGGTTAGACGCCGATCTCGTGGGCCATCTCGTCGCGCGGGCTACGGAAGGTCTGCTGCGGCGAGTAGAAGCGGAAGTTGGATACGCGTGAGGTATACACGCATGCGTAGTCCTCCACCTGCTGGCCGAAGATCGACTGCTCGGTGCCCTCCTTGAGGAGCGAGCCCCAGTAGGGGTGAAAGCGGGTGGCGGTGCGCCGCTCCACCAGGTTCACTTCGGCGTCCACCGTGCGAAGGCGCGCGCGGATGCGGTCCACCGCGCGCTTGAGCCGGGTGCGCTCGGCGAGCAGCTCGGCGGCGACCCCGTTGGTCTGACCTTCCGCCTGGCGCGCCACCTCCTTGAAGCGCGCCTGGTAGAAGCGCAGGTCGTCCTCGAGACGATCGCGAGTCTCTTCCAGCTGCTCGGTGAACTCGAGATCGGTTTGGCACTCCTCGTGGGCCATCACCTCGGTCTCGAGCTCCTGCATGATCATCGCGGTGCGCCAGGCGCTCTCTTTTTTTGAGCGCAGGATGTCGCCGTAGATATGGTCGCCCACGTAGAGCACCTCGTCGCCCGCCACCTCGAGGGCGCGCTCGAGATCCTGCAGGTTGCCACCCTCGTAGATCTTCCCGCGCTCGAGCGGGAACTTGGCCGGGCGCACCTTCTCGCCGTCGCGCTCGAGGAGCGGGTTCTTCTCCTGGAAGAAGGCCGGTTTGCGGGCAGCGCAGATGACGATGTCGAAGAAGTTCCGCCACGAGGGGTACTCCGGCATGACGCCTCCGAGGAGGTAGTTCATCATCTTGTCGGAATACGACCAGCGGGAGTTGGTGAGGAGGAACAGCTTCTTGCCGGCGCTCCGCCACTTGTGCAGCGTGGGCGCGAGCTGCGGATCCTTCATCACGTACTTGGGCAGGTCGGCCATGATGGCGTCGAGGATGGTGCCGTCGCGGTGCGCCTCGTCGATGGCGTCGCGGATGTCGCTGAAGAGCTTGGCGTAGTCGACCGCGAGGCCGTGCCGCTCGTGGGAGTCCACCAGGGCCGCGTAGAGCGCCACTTCGCTGAGGGCGTACAGCGTGTCGATCCAGTGGTAGCGGGGCGTGGCCGGGCGAATCTTCTTCGCGTGATAGAGCTCGCGCAGCTGCTCCTTCGAGAGCTCGCTGAAGCCGTGGTAGCCCTTCCCCACGTATTTGTAGCGGTCCATCTTGAGCACGTGGCCGAAGCGCTTGTCGATGAGCAGGCCGCGGACCGGAAAGTCGGTGGCGTGCTTCACCTCGCGGATGAACTCCGGGTAGCCGCGGTCGATGAGCTTCTGCACCGTGGCCACGATGGAGAGCTCGTCCATGGCCGCCTGGTTGTAGATGGCCAGGGTATAGTCCATGTCGAAGCCGATCCACGAGATGCCGGCCATCTTGAGGTGTCGGTTGACGAACACCCGCTCCTTGCGAGGAATCGCGCCGCTCTCGTGGCGAGCGAACTCTTCGAGAGGGAGGACCAGCTGGTCCTTCGGCGACGGGTTGAGGGAACTTGCGGAAGGGCTCGGGGGAGGGACGTCGGTCATGAAAGAGGGGGAGCCGGACGCGGCTCGAAGCTCCAGGATAGCACAGCGCGAATAGCCTATTTTGTGGGCTCTTCCTGCGGGCGCGAGGTCAGCCGAGGGATGCCGCGACGCGCCGGAGCACGCCCGCGGGATCGCCCGTGATGTCCTCGTGATGGGCGACGATGACGCGCACCAGGCCCGGCGTCCGCGCCAGCTCTTCGAAGGCGCGACGTGCCTCCGCGCGGTCCTTCACCAGACCGATGCGCGCGAGGCGGCTCACCCGTGGCCCGCCCGAAGATTGGGTGACGTGCTTCAGGATGAAGCCCTGGAGCCCCGGCAGGTGATCCATGTTGAAGAGCATGTCGTTGAGGACGATGGTGGTGCCCTCGGGCGTGCGCACGAAGAGGCACGCCTCCTGCTCTCCGGTGCCGCCGAAGTGGATGGCGCGCACCTGATCGTCGGCTTCGAGATCGTCCACCGTGCCCGTCACCGGCACCACCTTCTCCACCCGCTTGCGCGCGCCGCGGGGACAGTACACGCGCAGGGAGGGGTAGCGCGCGACGTAGCGTGGAGCATCGAGCCGATGAAATCCGCTGGGTACCAAGAGCTCGCCGGGCTCGCCCAACGCCTCCAACGCCGCCATTCCCGCGGCGTCGAGGGCGATGGCGCCGTGGATGAGCAGCTTGCCGGAGCGCCGCTTCACGATGGTCATCACGCGTTTCAGCGGCGGGCCGCTGGGGAGTGACCCTTCCACGCGATACAGATCTTCGCCGAGCGTCACGATGGGGCCGTGCGGGCACGAGGTCCAGGTGGCTTGGTCCATCGCTGCCCTCTACCACGGGCCGGTGCACGCGCCGATCACATGGTGTCCTGCCACATGCGCCAGTCGCGGTTGTTGTGCGCCTCGGTGGGGGCCCAGGCCGCGAGGTCGCCCGTGTGGAGGACCTTGGCCACCTGCAGGAACGCCTCGGACGCGCTCGGCTTGTCACCGTGGTAGACGTTCGGATGGCACCAGTCGGTGATGCTGAGCAGGTGCGAGGCGCCCGGCGCGAGGTACGCAGAGAGCTCGCTCGGCCGGAGGAATACCGCGTCGCGCGCGGTCTGGCTCAGATGAACCAGGAGCGCGAACGACGGCTCCACTTCGAGCTCCTCGGCGAGCGCGTCGAGGGGCGCGAGGTCGACCGGCGCATCGCGCAGCGTGGCGCCTTGCAAGCCATCGTCGTCGACCTCCGCCTCGAGCGCCGAGTCGAACGGGGTGACGAGCCCGCTCGCACCCTGGGCCATGAGCGGGCCGGTGCCGAAGAGGATGGTCTGTGGCCCATCGGCGCCCATCCAGTCCACCAGCTCCTCCACCAGCAGCGCCCACTTTCCGTCGGCGTTGCGAAACAGGTGCATGCGCGCGTCGGCGCTCTCGTAGTTGGCGTTGTTGAAGCCGGGGAATTCGAAGCTCTCGGCAAGGCCGTCGAGGACGGTCAGGATCTCTTGTTCGCTCACGTGGGTCTCCTCTGCGCTCTGCGCTCTCGCATCGAAGCAAGCTACGCGCCATGCGAAAACGTCGAAGCGTTGATGGAGGCGCGCCGATGCTGCCGGCAACGATGCGCCCACCCGTGCAACCCGTTGCCGCTGCGACGTAGCGAGCGCATCCGAGCGCCGTTACCCGACTGACGGTGCGTCCTCCCACCGCGGTAAATCATCGTGTTGGCGCGAGGCACGCCTCTTGCTGTCGCGCGAGCATGACCTATCGCGCTTGCCTCTTGGTGTCTCTCCTCGCTCTTGGCTGCAGCTCGTCTCCCGCATCCGTCGCACCCGGTGGAGACGCCGGCGTCGACGCCTCTTCCTGCGCCCAGGGAAGTCTGGTGAAAGGCGCCTGCGAAGGCGCACTGACGGTCGCGGCGTCGGACCAGACCATCGCGCCGGCCCGCGACCACCACACCACGTTCATCCGGCAGACCAGCCAGGGCCCGTACCTGTACGTGGTCGGCGGCACCTCCGCTTGGAATGCAATGTACACGGATATCCAGCGCGCCAAGATCCAGGAAGATGGCTCGCTCCTGGCGTTCGAGAAAGTGGCGGACCTGCCCGATGGTCGCGCCGGCCACTCCACCATCGTCGTCGGCGACACCCTCATCGTCATCGGCGGCGTCTACGGCACCGCTTCGCCCAAGGGCACCACCCGCAGCACCGTGACCGCGAAGTTCTCTCCCGACGGCGGGCTCTCCGGCTTCGCCCCGGGCCCCGACCTGCCGCTCGACGTGATGCACTTCTCGGCCACGCTCCACGACGGCTTCGTCTACGTATTCGGCGGGCGCACCACCACCGGCACCGACGGCAGCACCACCATGGCGGCCTCGGCCAAGGTGGCCGAGGACGGGACGTTGGGCCCGTTCACGGCGCTGGCGCCGCTCACGCCCGATCGCAGCCACCACGCGGCGTTCGTGGTGAAGGACACGCTCTACCTGGTGGGCGGCATCACCGGGAGCCCCATGGGCAACCCGCCGAGCCGCACCGACGTCGTGCGCGCCAAGCTCCTTCCCGGCGGCGCCATCGCGGCCTTCGAACCGAGCGGCACGCTGCCCACCGGCATCTCGGTGAGCGCGGCGCAGACCTACGGCGACTACGTGTACATCTTCGGTGGCCTCGTCGACGGGGTGAGCGGAGGGCCCTACACCAACCAGATCTTCCGTGCCCGCGTCCAGCCCGACGGCGCTCTCTCTCCCTTCACGACGATCGACGCCACGCTCTCGGTGAAGCGGGCCCACGTTCACCAAACGCCGGTCTACAAGAAGTTCATCTACTCGGTGGGCGGGCTCGGCAACAACGGCAAGTCCATCGGCACCATCGACGTCGGCACCTTCGACTGACGCGCGCTCAGCGACGGCCGCGGCGGCGATCTTCGATCTGGACCATGAGTCGCTCGACCTTGGCCACCGCGGAATCGACGCCGCCGAGCTCCGCCAGGAAGACCACCTCGCTCACCATGGCGCGCGCGGCGTCCACCAGGCCCTGGCCGATCTCCTTGGCGTTGGGACCGCCCACGATGACCACGAACGGCGCGCTCGACATGAGCTGCTCGGTGGCCTGCCCGAGATCGTCGGCGTGCAGCACCGGGAAGGGGACGAGGCGCTCTTCGAACTCGGCCGTCGCGAGCGCGTCGCCCACCACGAGCACGCTCGGCATCTCCATCCGCTTCTTGGTGGGTTCACTCTTCACGATGGTCACTCTTCAATGCGGGCGGTGCTCTTCTGTGCCTCGGCGACGTGAGCGCGGAGGAAGCCGTGGGAGAATACCTCGAAGATGGCGTCGGTGATGGCGGCCTCATCATACGTCAGCCCACGCAGGATCACCTGGTAAAGAATCTCCTTGAGGGCGCCGGTGGCGAGCATGGCGTAGAGGCGGGGTTCACCCGGTGCCACCACACCCAAGCTCTGCCCATCGCGGAGCGCGTCTTCGAGGAGGCGCCCCACCTCTTCGTAGAAGTTGAGGAGCTTGCGATCGAAGGCGGGGTCGACGCCCACCGCGTCGGCGAGCATGATCTTGGTGGTGGCGCGATCTTCCAGGAGCGCGCCGACGATGCGCCGGATGTTCTCGCGCACCTGGGCTTCGACGTTCTCCGCCGGGTCGACGCGCACGATGACCATGCCGAGGCGCGCGAAGGCGCGGTCCACCAGCTCCTCGAAGAGCGTCCGCTTGTCGGTGAAGTAGAGGTAGAAGGTGCCGCGCGCGACCTTCGCGCCCGTGACGATGTCGTCCACCGTGGTGTTGTGGTAGCCGCGCTTCGCGAAGACCTCGCGGGCGGTGAGAAGCAGCTGCTGGCGGCGGGCGGTGCGGTCCAAGACCGGAGGTCTATACCGGGTTTCGAATCCCCGGGGGGCGTTCAAGGTGGGCGAGGACGCCAGCGAATGGCGCGGACTGACACCCCTGTCATATGGACCCCCGGCCAGAAGCCTGCTCGGGGGTGTGTCCAAAACGACCGACATTGACCCAACTGCTCGACATTGCTCGTGATTCAAAAAAGGTGTTGCGGATTCATAAGTTCAGTTAGTCTCTCCACCTGACACGCGTGTCTAGTTGCGCGTTTTCGGAGGTTCCTCTCATGGGCAAAAGCGGCGGCGCGTATCTCGCGATCGGCATGGATGTGGGTTCGACGACGGTGAAGGCCGTGGTCGTCAACCCGGCCAACAAGGAAATCCTCTGGAGCGACTACCAGCGGCACCAGACCAAGCAGCCCGAGAAGGTGCTCGAGCTCCTCGAGGCCATCGAGAGCTCGTTCCCCAAGGACACGCGCTTTCGCATCTTCGTCACCGGCTCCGGCGCCGGGCCCATCTGCGGCCCCACCGGCGGCAAGTTCGTGCAGGAAGTGAACGCCGTCACGCTCGCGGTGGAGAAGCTCCACCCGGACGTGGGATCGGTCATCGAGCTCGGCGGCCAGGACGCCAAGATCATCATGTTCCGCACCGACGAGAAGACCGGCGAGAAGACCGCCGTCGCGTCCATGAACGACAAGTGCGCGTCGGGCACCGGCGCCACCATCGATAAGTGCTTCCTGAAGGTGAACGCGCCGCCGGACATGGTGACGTCGCTCCACTTCGACCCCACCAAGCTCCACCACGTGGCGGCCAAGTGCGGCGTGTTCGCCGAGACCGACATCGTCAATCTCATCAAGAGCGGCATTCCCTCCAACGAGGTCCTCTGCTCGCTGGCCGACGCCATCGTGATGCAGAACCTCTCGGTGCTCACCCGCGGTGGCACCCTCAAGCCCCGGGTGCTCCTCCTCGGCGGCCCCAACACCTACCTGCCGTTCCTCCAGGAGTGCTGGCGCCTGCGCATCCCGCAGATCTGGGAAGAGCGACAGTTCGAGTACCCGAAGGACATTCCCATCGAAGAGCTCATCTTCGTTCCGGAGAACGCCCAGTACTACGCGGCCTTCGGCGCGGTGCTCTTCGGCCTCCACGAGGAAGACACGGTCGGCTGGCTCACGCCGCTCACCAACATGAGCGACTACATCACCACCGGCCGCAAGGCGCGCCTCGGTGAGACCGCCGGCCCTCCGCTCTCGGCCACCAAGGACGAGCTGGCGGAGTTTCGCGAGGCGTACCGCATTCCCAAGTTCCAGCCGGAGAAGTTCGAGCCGGGGCAAGTGGTCGAGGCGGTCATCGGTCTCGACGGCGGCTCCACCTCCTCCAAGGCCGTCCTGGTCGACGTGGAGACCGGCAAGATCCTGGTGAAGGCGTACCAGCTCTCCAAGGGCAATCCCATCCAGGACACGAAAGAGCTCCTCACCCAGCTGCGCGACTACGTGCAAGGGCAGGGGGCCAAGCTCGACATCAAGGGCTTCGGCGCCACCGGCTACGCGGCCGATGCCCTCGAAGAGTGCATGAAGAGCGACGTGAACGTGGTCGAGACGGTCGCCCACATGATGAGCGCCGTGCACTTCTTCGGCGACGTCGACGTCATCTGCGACATCGGCGGGCAGGACATCAAGGTCCTGTTCATGAAGAACGGGGACATCCAGAACTTCCGCCTCTCCAACAGCTGCTCCGCCGGTAACGGCATGCTGCTGCAGGCGACCGCCGACTCCTTCGGTGTGCCGGTCACCGAGTTCGCCGACGTGGCCTTCAAGGCCGAGCTCGCCCCCAAGTTCAGCTACGGCTGCGCGGTGTTCCTCGACACCGATCGCGTGAACTTCCAGAAGGAGGGCTTCTCCAAGGAAGAGATGCTCGCCGGTCTCGCGCAGGTGCTGCCCAAGAACGTGTGGCAGTACGTGGTGCAGATTCCCCGCATGGCGGCCCTCGGGAAGAAGTTCGTGCTCCAGGGCGGCACGCAATACAACCTCGCGGCCGTCAAGGCGCAGGTCGACTACATCAAGGAGCGCGTGCCCGGCGCCGACGTGTTCGTGCACCCGCACACCGGCGAAGCCGGCGCCATCGGCGCAGCCATGGAGACCGTGCGCGTGGTCAAGCGCAAGGGCAAGAGCACCTTCATCGGCATCGACGAGGCCATCAACGTCGAATACACGACGAAGAACGACGAAGAGACGGTCTGTCACTTCTGCCCCAACGAGTGCAAGCGCACCTTCATCGACACCAAGACGCCGGAAGGCAAGACCAGCCGCTACATCGCCGGCTTCTCTTGCGAGAAGGGCACCGTCGAGTCGAAGGAAGAGATGCTGAAGCTCGTGGCCGATCGCAAGAAGATCGCCCAGGAGTTCCCCAACCTGGTGGACTACGAGTCGAAGCGCGCGTTCATGCACTTCTACAACCCGAGCCCGATGCCGGAAGACGGCTCGCCGGTGAAGGACGTGGAGATCAAGAAGGGCTTCCTCGGCCTCCGCCGGGTGCCGGTCACGCGCCCGTTCAACCGCTCTTCCAAGGAAGCGTGGGCCGCCCGCAAGAAGGTGCGCATCGGCATTCCGCGCGTCCTCAACATCTACTCCACGGCCCCCTGGTTCCGGACCTACTTCGAGGCGCTCGGCATCGCCAAGCAGAACGTGGTGTTCTCCGACGCCACCACCGAAGAGATGTGGGTCGAGGGCGGCAAGTACGGCAGCATCGACCCCTGCTACCCCTCCAAGGTGGCGCAGGCGCACGTGCACAACCTGCTCTTCCACCACCACGAGGAGAAGAAGAAGCTCAAGTACCTCTTCTTCCCCATCCTCACCCACGTCGACTCGTTCGTGGCCGACACCATGGACAACGCCAGCTGCCCCATCGTGGCCGGCGCCCCCGACGTCATGAAGGCCGCCTTCACCAAGGAGGTCGACTTCTTCGCCACCCGCGGCATCGAGTTCCTCGACCCGGCGCTCTCCTTCGTCGAGCCCACGCTCATGGCGAAGCGCATGTTCGACACCTTCAAGGATCGCCTGGGCATCACCGAGGACGAGAACGATCACGCCTGCCGTGAAGCCTGGAAGGCCATGCGGCAGTTCAACGACGATCTCCGGGTCAAGGGCCGCGCCATCCTCGAGACGGTCGAAGCCGAGGACCGCGTCGCCATCCTGATGATCGGCCGCCCGTATCACTCCGACCCCGGCCTCAACCACGGCATCCCGGACGAGTTCCAGGTGCTCGGCTACCCGATCCTCTCCATCCGCGCGCTCCCCATCGATCGCGAGTACCTCGATCGCTACTACAAGGAGGAGCTGGAGGCGGGGACCATCAAGACGCCGCTCGAGCTCAACCACGTGTGGCCGGAGAACTACTCGGTCAACAGCGCGCAGAAGGTGTGGGCCGCGAACTTCGCCGCCCACCACCCGAACGTGGTGGTCCTCGATCTCTCGAGCTTCAAGTGCGGTCACGACGCCCCCACCTACGGGCTCATCGACAGCATCATCGAGACCAGCAAGACGCCCTACGCGGCGCTCCACGACATCGACGCCAACAAGCCCTCGGGCAGCATCAAGATTCGCGTGAAGACCTACGCGCACGCCTTGAAGCTCCACGAGGAGCGGCTCTCCGATGCCAGCAAGCGCAAGGGCGAGCTGATGATGCGCATCGAGCAGAAGCGCCTGGAGCTCCTCGAGCTCCGCAAGGAGCAGCTGGAGAAGATCGCCAAGAAGGACCCGTCCGTCGAGGCGCAGATCAACGAGACCCGCGAGAAGATCCACGCCTACGAGGCCAAGCTCGCACCGCGGCCGGTCGAGATGCCCGCGGGCATGATTCGCCTCGGCAAGAAGAACAGCGCCGGCAACATCGAGCGCATCGCCGCTCGTACAGTGTCGCCGGCCGCCAACGAACAAACCGCCTCCGAAGGCGCCGCAGAGTAATCAAGGAGACTTTCCATGAACACGACCTTCAACGGAACCTCGGGCAAGAAGAAGCTTCGCATCGTCGAGCAACTCGACGTGGACGCGGAGCTTGCGAGCTTCGAACAGGCGGAGCGCGCGCGTCTCGGTCTCGACAAGAAGACCGAGCAATGGGTGGAAGACATGGTGGGCCTCGGCTTCACCATGAGCCAGAAGTCCAAGGTGACCCTGCTCATCGGCGGCCTCACGCTGGCCCACGACACGCTGGTGCGCTCCGGCCTCTCGGGCATCGGCTACAACGTGCAGATGCTGGACGTCCCGGACAACGCGGCCTTCCAGTTCGGCAAGGAGTTCGGTAACCGCGCCCAGTGCAACCCCACCTACTTCACCGTCGGTAACCTGGTGAAGTACCTGTGCACGCTCCGCGACAAGCACGGTCTCACCGCCAAGGAGATCGTCGACAAGTACGTCTTCCTCACCGCCGGCGCGTGCGGCCCCTGCCGGTTCGGCATGTACGTCACCGAGTACCGCAAGGCGCTCCGCGACGCCGGCTTCGACGGCTTCCGCGTCATGCTCTTCCAGCAGAAGGGCGGCGTGCAGCAGGCCACCGGCGAGGCCTCGGGCCTCGAGCTGAACCCGCAGTTCTTCTGGACCCTGGTGAAGTGCATCTTCGTAGGCGACGTGCTCAACGCCATCGGCTACCGGCTGCGCCCCTACGAAGTCGAGAAGGGCGCCACCAAGGCCGCCCTCGAGGCGTCCACCAAGATCCTCTGCGACGCCCTCGAGAAGAAGGAGATGATTCTCCCGGCGGTGTGGAAGTGCAAGCCGCTGCTCGAGGCGGTCAAGGTCGACCGCACCCAGCCCAAGCCGAAGATCAGCATCATCGGTGAGTTCTGGGCCATGACCACCGAAGGCGACGGCAACTACCAGCTCCAGGAGTTCCTCGAGACCGAAGGCGGCGAGGACGACATCCAGCTGGTCGCGGCCTGGATTCTCTACACCATCTGGGAAGGTCGCCACGACACCGCGGAGCGCGAGAACCTTCGCGGCGCCGACGTCTCGTACTACGGCCTCGGCAACGCCGGTCCGTTCGACATCGCCATCAAGAAGATCGCCCTCGCCGCCGCCGACAAGGCCGTGCGTGGTCTCTTCCACACCTTCGCGTACACCATGGGTCTCTACGGCTACCAGCTGCCGAACATGGACGAGATCGCCGAGGTCAGCCACCGCTACTACAACAACGATCTCCGCGGCGGCGAAGGCCACATGGAAGTCGGCAAGCTGATCCTGAACGTGACGCACCAGAAGGCGCACATGACACTGAGCGTGAAGCCCTTCGGCTGCATGCCCAGCGCCGGCGTCTCCGACGGCGTGCAGTCGGCCATCACCGAGCACTTCCCCGGCAGCATCTACTGCCCGGTGGAGACCAGCGGCGACGGTCGCGTGAACTTCTACTCGCGCGTCCAGATGTACCTCTTCAAGGCCAAGCAGGCAGCCACCGGAGAGTACGAGCGCGTCCTCGCCGAGAACGGCGTCACCCGTGAGCAGGTCAAGGCGTTCCTCGCCGCGAGCCCCCGCTTCGGTTCGCCGCTCCACAAGGCGCCCCACGCCCACTGCGGCACCGCCGCCGACCTCGTCGCCGAGGTCGCACCGTACATCACCAAGACCCGCGCCCAGCGCTGGAAGGAGCGCCTCACGCGCTTCGCTCAGGGCACCCAGTCGGCTGCCAAGAAGTCGCCGCACATGGTCGTCGAGCTGGTGAACAAGGCCGTCCGCGAGATGCCTACCGTGGCCGCCCGCGTGAAGGAAGACTTCACCGCCTACCGCGAAGTGCAGAAGGCGAAGAAGAACGCCAAGAGCGAAGCCCCCCGCGATCTCTCGGCAGCCGCCGAGTAACTCCCGGTACGCGACGCACGCCTCAGGGCGGTCCCGAGAGGGATCGCCCTTTTTCGTTAACGTCGAACCACGATTTCCCAGTTGAAGTAGCCGGGGATCGGCAGGCGCAGGGAGCGCGCCCGGGTGATCGCTCGCAAGGTGCGCGGGCCGAGGCGCGCGCCGAAGGCGCCGAGGCGCTTCAGGATCGGGTCGACGAGCGGGTAGGCGAGGGGATCGAGCGCGTCGCCTTCGATCTCCAGGCCCCGCGCCTCGAACAAGGCGAAGAGCGGCGCCTTGGCCTCGTATTCGCGCAGGTGCGTGGGGTCCAGGGCCCAGCCGCCGGGGCTGCGGTAGAAGTAGCGCGCCCAGGTTCGCTTGAAGACGGTCGTCAGATACGCGCGTCCGCCGGGGCGAAGCACGCGGGCCACCGCGGCGGCCATCTTCGCGTCGTCGACGTGCTCGATGACCTGCGACGAGACCAGGAGGTCGATCGACGCATCCGCCACCGTCTCGAGCGTCTCGGCACTGTCGACCGCGACCTCGAAGGCGCCGCGGGTGCGCGCTCGTTCCACCCGTACTCGGGAGAGGTCCACGCCGCGGAGCACCGCGTGCTTCGCCTCGAGGCCTCCGGCCATGGCCCGGAGGAGCATGCCGTCGCCACACCCCACGTCGAGCACGGTGCCGCCCTCGGGCATGCGGCGCAACAGCGCGCGAACCCGGTCCGGAAGGGTGAGATCCTCGGCCTGCCGGTGGGCGCTCGCGTACGCGTCGATGGAGCTCGTCTCGTCCTGGCGGGCCATTCCCGCGTTGTACCAGAAGGCGGGCTGCGTGGGGCTACGGCGCGCGCGAGGCTACCTTGAGCGGCGCGGCGCCGTCGCCGGCGACGTAGTAGAGGCGGCATTGGTCGGGCGAGAGCCACTGCGGGAGGTCATTGGTGCCGACCACATGCGCGGGGCTGCCGAGGAGCACTGGCGTTCCGAACTTGTCGGATGCGCTCGCGCGGGTCGAGAGGGCCAGGGTGCCGGTGCCGTCGAGGGGGCCGCCGCCGCCGCCGTTCACCTCGACCACGCTGGTGTACATGTGAAGGCCGTCGCGGGTGAGGACGTTGCCGCGCGTGAAGACCGGACGTGGGTCCACGAATACCTCGTTGCCGAGCGCGCGCGCATCTTCCATCGTGCCCGCCGGCAGCGCGATCTTGAAGACCCCGGTGCTGCCGCCGCCGGCCGCCGTGAAGAAGAGGGAGGCGCCATCGGGGGCGATGTGAGGCGTGTTCAGCAGGTTGAAGACGGGCGCCTTCAGCGACAGCGCGGTGGGCGCCGCAAAGGCCCCGGCCAGGGACGCGCGCGTGGTGGTGAAGAGCTCCGGGTGACCGTCGCCGGGTTCGTTGCCGGTCCGCACGAACGCCGTGAGGTACAGGCGCAGGCCGTCGGGCGCCAGGTGCACCGCCATCTTCTTGGCCGGCACCGGCATCTCGACCACCTCGGGCGCACCGAAGGCGGCGCCGACCGTGGCGCGGGTGGACCGCAAGAGCGCGCCAGCGGCGTCCACCGAGAACATCTCCAGCTCGTCGGACCGCAGGGTCGCGGACGCCACCACCGAGCCCACGTCGGATACCGTCGCGAAGGGGGTCGCCAGATCGCATCGCGCGACCGAGGCATCGGCGGCGTCCACCGCAGCGTCGCTGCCGCCGTCGGACGTCACCGTCACCACCGACCCGTCCGGGGTTGCGCCGGCGTCGTCCCCGAGGGGCGTGACGGTGAGGGTGCAACCAGCAGCGAAGGCGAATACCCCCGCGGCCGCAAGGGTGCCGAGGCTCGCGCCTCCGGAGCGACGGGAGAGCGTGCCGAGGAGGGTGATCTTCATGAACCCATGGTGCGGCGCCTTCCGCCCGTCGACCAGTGACCCAATCGGATGACACGCGCCGGCAAACGCCCGCACGATTCCCGCGCATGCGCTAACATTCGCGCATGTATCGCGAGCTTGCGAGCGTCGGAAAGGTCTTTGGCATTCGCGGCGGCCCCTACGCGGGAAAACCCCGCCGGGTAGAGCTTCACAAGCTTCCGGAGCCGGTGCGTGAGCGCCTCTCACGGGCCATCCACGGCAGCGGTCTGCCGCACCCGATCCTGCGCATCACCGAACGGGCCCGCTACTCGCTCTGGCTGCCGCTCATGATCATCGCCGCGGTGGCTGCGCTGATCACCGCGCGCGAGGACTTCGGCGTGGTGGGCCGCCCCTACCAGGGCCCGCAGTTCTTTCTGGTGTACGGCGCGGCCATCGCCATCCTCGCTACCGGCGCCGTGGCCATCGGCCGACGCATGCGCAGAGGCCCGCTCGCCCAGGGCGTGTACCTGTTCCCGCTCGACATCGTGGAGATCGACCGCACGACCATGACCGTTCGTCCCATGGGCGGGCTCCGGCGCGTCACCATCGAGAACGCCGGCGCAGGCAAGACGAGCCTGGCGCTGACCTTCGAGGACGACGTTCGCTACGTGTTCCAGTGCCGCGACGAGGCGCACGCCGAGAAGACCTACGAGGATCTGGAGCGGGCCCAGGACCAGATCGAGTCGCTGACCCTCACCAAGGATCTGGGCGATGCGCTGGATGCCGATCCGTTCTTCGGCGTCCGCGTAGGCGACGGATCGGCTGAAGCGGAGATGCGCTGGAGGGCGCTGGCTCCCGATTCGCAGGCGGTCACCGCCCGGCGCACCGCCGCGTTCTCGTTCGTGCCGCCGTTCGTCGGCGTGGCGCTCGGGCTCGGCGCATTCGTTGCGCGCAACGCCTTCAGCGACGACATGGCCTACGAGGCCGCGCGCACCGAGAACACGAGCATCAGCCTCGGGACCTACCTCGCCGCCGGCGGCCGTCGCCACCGGGACCAGGCGCGCGCACGGCTCGCCGAGCTCCAGGCGCGGGAGACGAGCCTGCACGAGACGGACGTCTTGCAGAAGCAGATGCACGACGACCAGAACAAAGACGCCATCTGGAAGAGCCCCGACGTCGATCTCACGCCGGAGCAACGAGCCAAGGCCGCGGCCCTCACGCGCACGAGCCTGGAGGCGTACGAGCCCATCAAGGCCAAGGATGCGAACGTGGCCAAGCGCATCAACGGGCTTCTCGCCCGCGGGAGCCAGACCGGCGATCGCGCGCTGACGGTGCGCTTCACCCGTTCTCTCAAGGATACGACGGCGCCCAGCGACGCCGGACGAAAATGGTTCGAGGGCCCTGCGCTCGATGGCTTTCAGGACATCGCGTTTCGCGCCTTCCGCAAGGTCTTCGGGCAGACCTTCTCGCCGCTGGTGCTCGACGTCAAACAGACCACGTCCGATCCGGACCTCGCCATCGTCTACCAGGTGAAGCGCGCCGCCGATCTCGACGTCGAAGTGGTCTTCGACGTCTCGTTCGCCATGGCCGAGGGGAAGCCGGTGACGTTCCACCTGACCATGCCGCGACCGAAGGACACGCCCAAGCTGCGCGCCGGCTCGCTCTACCGGACCACCGACCGCGGCCCCATCGTCGAGCAATGCGAGCTGCTCTCGGCCCGGGCCTTCGACCGCCTCTACGACGAGCTCTACGCGCTCTTCTTCAGCGGGCCCATCCGCGTGCCGGTTGCGGTGCCTTCGGCGACCGTCGCGCCTCCCACGCCACACTAGCCGATCGAACGGTCACTCCTCTCACCCGTATGCGTGCCCCTGCCCGGAGGCGGGCAACATGGATGGAGACCAAGCGGTGGAGCGGCATGCTGGTGGCGCGCGAACGGGCTCCACGCAGCCTTTTCGACGAGCACAGGACGTTCACGCTCGAGATCGGGCAGGGGCACGGGCACGCGTACGGGAAAGATGGCCGTCGCGAACCGGGACACTCCCTGGGCCTTCCTGGGTCTTGGGCTGCCCCCGAGAGGGGTGCTATCTCTCGAGGCGATGAGCTACCTCTTCGAGACCGAGGAACACACCGAGCTGCGCCGCACCGCGCGACGCTTCGCCGAGACGCACATCGCGCCCTATTCCCGCGCGTGGGAAGAGGCGTGCGAGTTCCCGCGGGAGCTCTACGGGCTCGCGGCGCAGGCCGGCATGCTCGGGATCTCCTATCCCGAGCACCTGGGCGGGCACGCGGGCGATCTCTCGCACGCACTGGTGGCCTCCGAGGAGCTGGTCCTGGCGGGGCACTCGGTGGGAACGTGCACCGGCCTCCACAGCCATGGCATCGCCCTCCCGCCCATCGTCGCGCACGGCACGCCGGCGCAGCAGGAGCGCTTCGTCACCCCGGTGCTGCGCGGCGAGAAGATCGCGGCGCTGGGCATCACCGAGCCGAGCGGCGGAAGCGACGTGGCGTCGCTGCGTACGCGCGCGGTGCGCGACGGCGACCACTACCTGGTGAACGGCTCCAAGACCTTCATCACATCCGGTTGCCGCGCCGACTTCGTCACCTGCGCGGTGCGCACCGGTGGCCCCGGGCACGGCGGCATCTCGATGCTCGTCATCGAGCGCGGGACGCCCGGATTCACCGTGTCGAAGAAGCTGGAGAAGACCGGCTGGTGGGCCTCCGACACCGCCGAGCTCTCCTTCGCCGAATGCCGGGTCCCGGTGGCCAATCTCATCGGCGAAGAGAACATGGGCTTTTACGCCATCATGACCAACTTCGCCACGGAGCGCATCTACATCGCGGGGCAGTGCATCGCCATCGCCGAGCTCGCGTACCGGGAATCCGTGAAGTATGCACGGGAACGCGAAGCCTTCGGCAAGACGCTCATGGCGTTCCAGGTGACGCGTCACAAGCTCGCCGACATGAAGAGCCGCATCGCGGCGGCCCGCGCCCTCACCTCGGAGGCCACCACGCGGCACCTCCGCGGCGAGCAGAACCCGAGCCTCTACGCCATGACCAAGAACGTGGCCACCGACATGTGCGGCTTCGTGGTGGACCACGCGGTGCAGATTCATGGCGGTAACGGCTACATGCGCGAGTACCTGGTGGAGCGGCTGTATCGCGACGCGCGCATCTACCCCATCGGCGGCGGCACCCGCGAGATCATGAACGAGATCATCGCCAAGGCAGAAGGATACTGAGATGACCGAAACGATCAGCCTCGACGCGGTTCCGGCCGACGTCTTCGCCATCTGCCGCACCCTGGCCGACAAGGGCAAGCGCGCCTGGATCGTGGGCGGCTGCGTGCGCGACCTCATCCTGGGCCGCACCGCGTCCGACTGGGACGTGTGCACCGACGCGCTGCCCGACGACCTCTTGCGCATCTTTCCGCGCGCCGTTCCCACCGGCATCGCCCACGGGACCGTCACCGTGGTGAAGAACCACGAGCACTACGAGGTCACGACGCTCCGCGGCGAGACCACCTACAGCGACGGGCGCCGCCCCGATAGCGTGTTCTTCGTCGACGACATCACCGCCGACCTCGCGCGGCGCGACTTCACTGTCAACGCCATGGCCATCTCGCCGGTCGACGGGCACCTCATCGATCCCTTCGACGGCCAGGGCGATCTTCGGCGCGGCATCCTCCGCGCGGTGGGCGACGCCCACGCTCGGTTCTCCGAGGACGGCCTGCGCGTGCTCCGGGCGGCGCGCTTCTCGGCGCAGCTGGGGTTTGCCCTCGATCCCGCGACCCACCGGGCCATCGGCGACACCCTCGACACCTTCCGCAAGGTCTCCGCCGAGCGCATTCGCGACGAGTGGATGAAGGCCATGAAGTCCAACAAACCTTCGATGGCCTTCGAGATCATGCGCGAGACGGGCCTGCTCGCCATCATCTGCCCGGAGCTCATGGAGAGCGTCGGCGTCGACCAGAATCGCTACCACACGTTCGACGTATGGGGCCACGCCATGTCCTGCATGGACGCCTGCGTGGGAGATCCGGTGCTGCGCATCTCGGCCCTCTTTCACGACGTGGGCAAGCCGCGCTCCCGGGCCTTCAGCGACAAGACCAAGGACTACACGTTCTACGAGCACGAGCGCATCGGCGCCGAGATGGTGCGACCCATCTGCGAGCGACTTCGCTTCTCCACCGACGAGCGCGGTCGCATCGAAGATCTCGTGCGCTTTCACATGTGGCACTACGACGGCTGGACCGACGCCGCGGTGCGCCGGTGGATTCGACGCGTAGGCACCCACCGGGTGGAGGATCTCTATGCGCTCCGCGAAGCCGATATTCGCGGCAAGGGGCCCACCAAGGTGACTCCCGAGGACTTCGACAGCCTCGGCGCGCTCAAGGCCCACGTGGAGCGCATCCTCGCCGAAGGCGCCGCCCTCACCACCAAGGACCTCAAGGTCAACGGCAACGATCTCATGCGCGAGCTGGCGCTCAAGCCCGGCCGCATCCTGGGCGAGATCCTGGAGCAGCTGCTCGAGGGCGTCATCAACGACCCCACCGAGAATGATCGCGATCGGCTCCTGGCCCGTGCCCGCGAGATCGTAGGCGGCAAGAAGGACTGACGAGCGGCAGGGGCGAGCGAGCACGAGCGGGCTGACCAGGTAGTGCTAGAGCGACGAGGATTCGGTCAAGACCGAGCGCGGCGGGTGGCGGGTCGCGCGGAACGGACTTCCTGTCCGTGAGCACGTTGCGAGTGGCACGAAACAATGACTGGAGGTGAAAGTCCTACCCCGGGGCCCTGACGAGGGGAACCCGACACCGATGTGACAAGGGCGTCGACCTGGAAACCCAGGCCCTCACCGC
>JABFRG010000339.1 GCA_013141295.1 Polyangiaceae bacterium | reverse complement strand
CACCGAGGCTCTCGGCCAGAGTGAACCAACGAAGCGTGCGGAGTACATGGTTCACCCGCTCCGCCCGTCCGTCGGCGAGCTCGAAGCTCAGCATGCCGCCGAACCCCTGCTGTTGCGTCTTGGCCAGCGCGTGCTGCGGATGGCCGGGGAGCCCCGGGTAGTGGACTTTGGCGATGGCCGGGTGCTGTGCCAGATAGTCCGCCACCATCTGCGCGCCGCGCTCGTGGGCGCGCATCCGGAGCAGCAGCGTCTTCAGCCCGCGGAGCACCAAGAAGCAATCGTGCGGGCTCTGCGAGGTACCGAGCAGGTTGTTCATGCTCTGGATGCGCTGGCGCATGGCCACCTGATCGGGCGCCGAGACCACCGCGCCACCGACCACGTCGCTGTGGCCGTTGAGGTACTTGGTGGTCGAGTGCACCACGAGATCGGCGCCGTGGCGAAACGGCTGCTGGAGCACCGGAGAGAGAAACGTGTTGTCCACCACCGTGAGCGCTCCGTGAGCCCGGGCGAGGCTCGACACCGCGCGAATGTCGGTGAGGCGGAGCAGCGGATTGGAGGGCGTCTCGATCCAGACCATGCGCGTGTTCGCGCGAAACGCCGCCTTCACTGCGTCGAGGTCGGCCAGCTCCAGATACGTGACCTCCAGACCGTAGGCGGCCTTGGCGTGCTCCAGCGCGCGAAACGTGCCGCCGTAGCAGTCGACGGTGGCGATCAGGTGGCTCCCGTGCGGCAGGAGGTTGAGCGCGACGATCACCGCGCTCATGCCGGTGCTCGTGCAGGTCGCGCCGCCGCCGCCTTCTAGCAAGGTGATGGCCTCTTCCAGGGCGGCCCGGGTGGGGTTGCCGCTGCGCGTGTAGTCGAAGCCGGCGTTGGTGCAGATGTCGCCGAACGCGAAGGTGGACGACATGTAGAGCGGCGGCATGACGGCGCCATACGCAGGGTCGGGTTGAACGCCGGCATGCACGCACTGGGTGGCCAGCGCAGCGCCCGGCACCAGCGCAGGCCGCTCGGTCCATCCCACCGCACCAGGTGATCCGGCGGGAACGATGG
Organism: Polyangiaceae bacterium; assembly: GCA_013141295.1. Classification (GTDB taxonomy): domain Bacteria; phylum Myxococcota_A; class Polyangia; order Polyangiales; family Polyangiaceae; genus JABFRG01. The sequence continues at coordinate 2,616 of JABFRG010000339.1, read as the reverse complement.
TGAAGTGGTACGCCGGATTGCCGGGCACGTTGGGGTCGAGATGCACGTCGTCGGACATGAGAGGTTCGTACCCGGTGCCGGCGGTGAGCACAACCGGGCGAAATGGGTGCCGCGATTCGACCGGAATGCGCCATTTCGCCGCCAGAACGTGCGAGCCGGGGTCGCCCATACAGCGGCGCCGCGTGTCTCTTTCCCGCCGTCGCACGCCGCTTGCCGCTTGCTTCTGGGGTGGGTCCATGTGCAACGTCGCCCCATGAGCGCGGGTAGGACGACGAAGGGTCTCGGGTTTCAAGATGCGGCGCTGCTGGCCGCCCTGGAGACCGCCAAGGGCGGCAACGACGACGCGCTGTTCACGCTACTGCGGCGCCACTCGAACCTCCCCGGCGTCCGCGCCAACGTCGGTCTGGCGGAAGCCTTCGGCGAGGAGATGGGCACCCGCGGCAAGCCCTACGACGCGCTCCTCGATCGCATGCTGCGACTCGACGCCGATCGCGCACCGGGCGGGACCGAGCTCGAGTTCTTGCCCATGTGCGCGGTGTACGGCATCGCGGCGCGCGGGGCCCGCGACCCCAAGGCCCGGAAGCGCGCCTTCGAGCGGCTCCGGGAAGCTGCCGACGATCTGCGCTTTCGCGTGCGCGACGCGGTGGCGCCGGGGCTGGTGAAGATCGGAACCCAGGCTCCGGAAGAGACGCTGGCCGAGCTCCACGGCTGGGACGACGGATACATGTATGGCGCAAGCACCTTGCAGGCGCTCGCCACTCCGGTGTTCCTCGACCTCCTGAACGATGGCGAGGCGGTGGCCGACGTGCTCGACAAGGTGTTCGCGCTGGCCAAGGGGGCACCGCGCTCGGCCGAGCGATACCCCGGCTACAAGTCGCTCATCGACGCGCTGGCCATCACCCCCGGTATCGTGGCCGGCCGCTTCGGCAGCGCGATCTTCGATCGCCTGGTGACCTGGAGCACGGTGAAAGAGCCCATGCTCCGCGAGGCCATCGAGAAGACCCTCAAGAGCACCAAGCTCGCGGGCCGCTTCCACGACGACGTGGTGCGCGTGCACGCGGCACTGGACGCCAGTGCACCCAAGCGCCGCGACCCCACCACCTACGTGGGCAAGACCCGGAACCGCAGCAAGAAGCGCTAGCGCTCCGACTGGTGCTAGCCCGGATTGTTCATGGTTCCGGGGCTGCATGTCACGATGCATCGGGAAATTTCGGGCGTACGGCGGTTCTCGACCCTGCGAAGGAACAACAGTCCGTCTCGGGTCTGCGATCCGGCGTGCGCCCGTCTTTCCCGCGCCTCGTGCCATTCGCCAACCGGCCCATGAACAATCCGGGCTAGAGTGAGAGCCGCGATGGCGGGGCAGATGCTTCAGGTCAGCGACGAGCTTGGTTCGGGTCAGATTCTGGCCCAGCGCTTTCGGCTGCTCCACGTGGTGGGTGAAGGGGGCATGGGCGTGGTGTGGGCGGCCGGCGAGCTGGCCACCGGGCGCGTGGTGGCGCTGAAGTTCCTGCGCGACACCGGCACCACCGACCCCAAGACCCACGAGCGCTTCCTGCGCGAAGCACGCGCCGCCATGGCGGTGAGGCACCCCAACGTCGCCACCGTCTCCGAGGTGCTGGAGACGCCCGCCGGCGCACCGTTCCTGGTGATGGACTTCCTCCAGGGTGAGTCGCTGCGCGATCGCTTGCGGCGCGACCAGGTGCTCTCGGTGCAAGAGGTGTCGCGCATCATGGTGCCGGTCACCCAGGCGGTGGAGGCGGCCCACGCCATCGGCATCGTGCACCGCGACATCAAGCCCGAGAACATCTTCCTCACCAAGGGCGACGTCCGTGTCCTCGACTTCGGCATCGCCAAGCGGCTGCCGCGCCCGGGCGAGGGCGAGATGCTGACGTCGCTCACCACCACCGGCGCGCTCATCGGAACGCCGTATTACATGGCCCCGGAGCAGATCTTCGGCGACGAGGACATCGACGTGCGGGTCGACGTGTGGGCCCTCGGCATCGTGCTCTACGAGTGCCTGGCCGGCGTGCGGCCCACGCAAGGCATCGGCCTCGGGCAGATCCTGAAGATCATCACCAACGATCAGATTCGCCCGCTGGAGCAGGTGGCGGTGCACCTGCCCCGCGACATCACGCAACTGGTGACCCAGATGCTCTCGCGACAGCGGGATCGCCGTCCGAGCCTCGCCACCGTGCGGCGCGCCCTCGAGGCCTACGGGCCGACGCTCTACGGCACGCCGGTGCCGCACTCGCTTCGTCGTGGCGACTTCAACACCGGTTCGCCCACGCCGGTGGGGCCACCACCCACGCTCTCGGCGCCGCCGCCCGGGTACTCCGGCCCTCCGCCGGCGTACTCGTCGGGACCGCCCATGGGCTACACGCCGGGCAGCGGATACAGTCCCACTCTCGATACCCACGCGCCGGCATCCACCGGCTTGCCCACGCGCTTGCCGCCGGAGCCGCTCGGCACCACGCAGAAGGGCGGAGGCGCCACGTTCTTGCTGCTGGGGCTCGGCGGCCTCGGCCTCTTCTTGCTCCTCGGTGGCGGCGCCACCGGGGCGTATTTTTACATGCAAGATACAGGTACGAGCATTCCCACCGCCACCGAGGAGCAAGA
>JABFRG010000730.1 GCA_013141295.1 Polyangiaceae bacterium | reverse complement strand
ACGGTGCGTAGCCACCCGCGGAGCGCGCTATCACGTCGTCGCCTCCGCGGGTGGCTACGCACCGTCGAGCCAATGGGTCGAAGGGGGCGCGCCGGGAGCGTGTCGGGACCTCGCCATCGTCCTCGCTGCGCAACGTGCCCAGCTCGCTCGGAGCTCGACCGGACCGGCCCCCACTGCCGAGGCCGCGCTGCCCCACAACACCAACGACTCGAGGCACAAGATCGATGACCAAGACCCCTACGACCGTGACCGGCTGTTGTCCCTGCGCGCGCCTCTCGCCCTCGCGGCTGTGCTGGCGAGCGCGCTTCCTTCCGCGGCGAAGGCCGCCGAGCCCGACGCCACGGAAGAGGGGCGCACCCGATTTCGCCGCGGCGTCGAGCTCTTTCACGAGGGCGATTACCGCAATGTGCTCATCGAGTTCAATCGCGCGTACGCGATAGCTCCGCAATTCAAGATTCTCTACAACATCGGACAGACCTGCTTCGAGCTTCAGGACTACGCGTGCGCGCTGCGGTCTCTTCGGGACTATCGAGCGGCCGCAGACAGCTCGGTATCGGCGAGCCGGCGGGCGGAGACGGACGCACAGATCGCGCAGTTGCAGGCGCGCGTGGCGTACGTGACCGTCGAGACCAACGTGCCCGGCGCCGAGATCTCGGTGGACGATCTCCTCGTTGGCAAAGCGCCGCTCACCGCTCCGTTGCTCGTCAGCGCCGGTCGTCGTCGTTTCTCCGCGGCATCGGAAGGCAAGCCGCAGATCAACCACGTCGTGGACGTGGCCGGGGGCGAGAGCACCAAGGTGCGCTTCGACTTTCCAGCCGAGAAGACGCCAGCGGCGGCGGGGCCCACTGCACCCCCGCGAGCGCGGCCGCCGTCGCCGTCCCGCCCACCGTCCAGTGCCCCCTTTTGGATATCCATAGGAATCTCGTCCACCCTCGCGGCCGGCGCGGCCACCTTCGGCTTGTTGGCGCTTCGCAGCGATCGTGATGCCGACCGAGCGCTCGACGTATTCCCCACCAACACCGGCGCAATCGAGTCGGCGCAGGCCAAGTCGACGCGCTTTGCCCTCGTGGCAGACATCCTCGGAGCTGCGGCAATCGTCGGGGTCGCTAGCTCCATCTACTTCGGAGTCCGTCTGGCGAGCTCCGGCGGGCCGAAGCCCACCGAGCTGCGCGCGGGAGCCAGCGGGCTCGGTCTGTCGGGGGCGTTCTGATGCGCACCGCCAGGTTCGGCAACGTGCTGGTGTTCGCGGCCTTGTCCGGCGCGTCCGCGTGCAGTCTCCTCGTCGGCGGCACCAAGACCCAATGCGCCGTGGACGAGGACTGCGCCCGCCGCGGGTTCCCATCCGCCGTCTGCGTGGACACCATCTGTCAGTCTGCAAAGGTGGAGGACCGCGAAGCGGGGCCGGTCGAAGCGGCGCCCCCCACCGGTCCCTTCCGTTGCTTGGGCAACGTCTCTCGACCCGAGGCGGGAACGGGAAAGTATCGGCTCACGGTGCCGATCGTCGATCTCGTGAGCGGCGCGCCGGTGCCGGGCTTGACGGCGAAGGTGTGCGCTCGTCTGGATGTTCCCTGTCAGAATCCACTTTCGGTGGTCGCGGGTAACGACGATGGGCTCCTGGTGGCAGACGTTCCGGCCGGCTTCGACGGATATCTCGAGGTCGACAAGATCGGCTACTGCACTGGGTTGGTGCACATGGCCGGGCCCGTCGTGAAAGACACTCGGCGGATCAGCTCGAACTTCGTGCAGCCCGGCGTGGTCTCCTTCTTGCGCAGCGCCGCCGCGCCCGATGCGGACCTCCACAAGGCGGTGGCGTTCGTGTCGACCACCGACTGCGACGATCAACTGACCGGGGGCGTCCACGTGGAGAGCGACGACGACGCCTCGGTGGTAGCCGTCTACGTGGTGAACGGCAGCCCGACCACGAAGGTCGATCGCACCGGACCCGAAGGCCGAGTCGGTGTGCTGGAGCTCGACCCCGGCTACCCCCGTGTTCGTTGCTCGGTCGCCGACGGTGGGCAGCGCATCGGTGAAGTGGCCTTTACCGCCCGTCCGTTTCACACGGTCTACGATGAAGGAGACGCATCCGATGCCTCGCCCTCGCGGTGCGTCGTGAGCAACGCGATCTGTGGCCCGAGCCCCTGAGCGCGCTGCCGACGTGACGTCGTGAAGCGCCGGATCAGGGAACGTCCACCACGGGAAGCGCTGCGCCCATTTCGCCGGGGGCATCGCCGAGGGTGCCGTCGCTCGTTCCCAGCCCGAGAAAGGCGGCAACCCCCCAGCACTTGATGGCGCCGCCCACGAGGCGTGCGCAGGCATGATCGAAGCTCATGGTGATGGCGCTGGCTTTCGCACCCAGGTCCACCGGAGGCAACGCGTCGCCGCTGTTGCCCGGGAGCGTGCCATAGATCTTCTGGTCGCCCAGGCCGAGCCCTCCACCTTGATTGCTACCCCAGCACTTGACGTTGCCGTCGTCGAGCAGCACGCAGGTCCGATCGGCGGCGGCATCGATGGCCCGCGCCGAGCGCCCGACTCCGAGACCGACGAACGGCAATGCGTCGCCCATCTGGTTGGCCTGGTCCCCGCGATTGCGTACGTCGCCGAGGCCCAGCTGCCCCACGTCGTTGTGTCCCCAGCACTTCACCGCGCCCTTCACCGTGGCCGACGACACGATGGCGCATACGTGCGAATCGCCCGCAGCGACGGCCTCGGCACGCAGGCCACTGCCCAGCGGTACCGCGTCGAGGGCGTCACCCAAGATGCCGCCCGGCACTCCACTGGCGCCATCATTGCGTCCCAAGGCGCCGTAGACCCCTTGTCCCCAGCACTTGATGTCTCCGTCGCGGAACAGCACGCACTGGAAGTTCGTCCCCAGGGCGGTGGCCACCGCGAAGCGACCGCCGCCGAGAGAGACCGGGGGCAACGCGTCGCCCATTTCTCCGGGTTCGTCTCCCAGCACTTCGTCCATGATGCCCACGGGATAGCTCCCGTGGTGTCGCCCCCAACACTTGACCGCGCCGTTGTCGAGCGCCGCACAGGCACTGTCGCGGCCCATGTCCATGTGGGTCACCGCGCGCCCGCTCCCGAGATCCACGAACGGAAGGAAGTTTCCCAGTCCGGCCACGTCGTTGCCCCGATTCTGCAGATCGCCGAGGCCCAGCTGACCCGTATCGTTGACGCCCCAGCACTTGAGGCGTCCGTCGTCGAAGCGCGCGCACATGCTGCGGTAACCGCCGAAGAGAGCCACCGCCGAGCCCACCGTGCCGAGCAGGGCTCGGGGAAGCGCTGCACCCATTTCGCCCGGCGCATCGCCGCGAACGTCGACGACCGAAGTGCCGCTCGCGAGAATTCCCGAGCTGTTGCTCCCCCAACACTTCACCGATCCCGCCGAGATCGCGCAAGAAGCGCCGGTGACGTTCATCAGCGTCGCGGTGGGCCCGCCGGGCGCCTCCGCATCGGTGCTCGCGCTGCCGTCCCGCCCGGCATCCGCTGCGCTGGAAGCGTCGGACGCGCTGCCCCCATCACCGGAGCTCCTCGTCCCGTCGAATCCGAGATTCTGAATCTGCGTGCATGATGCACACAACAAAAACGCCGCCATGCGCTTCACGAGACCACCTCATCGAGCGCGGAGCACGCTCACCTCCATGAGAATACCACCGGCGCGGACGTTCTCGCCCGAGGGAATGCTTCCTCGGCGGCGACGCACCTACCTCAGCGGCACCAGGTCGCACCCAGGTTGACGCGCGGTGAGGCGGTGGCTCGCCGATTCACCAAGGAAGGGCTGCCTGCAGTTTCCCGCCTAGTCGCGCGCATCACCCACGCAGATGCGGCGTCGGTCTCCGCTTTCGGGCCTGGGCGAGCGCACTCGCCAGCAGGTCGACGAAGTGCCGCACCTTCGGCTCCAGAAGCCGCTTGTGCGGGTAGAGCGCGACGATCTTCACCGTCCCCGCGGTGGCGCGCGGTAAGACCCGCTGAAGCCGACCGGTCGCGATGTCCTCTTCGACCAGGCAAGCCGGCAAGAGGGCGATACCCATCCCGGCCAGCGCCGCGTCGCGGAGGGCCGCGCCGCTGTCGACGCGCAGCCGGCTCCGGCCGTGGGCACGCACCCAGGTGCCGTCGGCCTCCAGCAGCCGCCATGCCTGCCGCTCGTTGCGGGTAGCGAAGAACAGAAGGTCGTGGGTGCTCAGCTGCTGCGTGCTCGTGGGCCGTCCCCGGGCGTCGAGGTAGCTCGGTGCCGCCACCACGATGGCCTCGTCGGTCATGATGGTGCGAGCGACCAGGCTCCGATCGGGCGACGATACGTCGATGCGCACCGCCAGGTCGAACCCGTCCTCGACCAGGTTCGAGATCCGGTCGGAGAAGCTCACCTCCACCTGAACCTCCGGCCATTCGTCCAGGTAGCGGCGAACCAGCGGGAGCATCACCCGCCGGCCCAGGGCGTCGGGGAGCGTGATGCGCAGTACGCCGCGGGGCGTTCCGGTACTGCCCGACGCCCCGGCCTCGGTCGCTTCGATGGCCGCGCGCATGGCCAGGCCGTTCTCGTAGAGGCTGCGGCCGGCGTCGGTGAGATCGAGCGCCCTCGTGGTTCGGTTGAGCAGGCGCGCCGCGAACCGGTCTTCCAGGCGCGCGATGGCTTTGCCTGCGGCCGATCTCGACAGGCCGAATGCCCTGCCGCCGGCCACGAAGCTCCCGCTCTCCACCACCGAGAGAAACAGAAGAACGTCGTTCACTTCGGAGCCGTTCATCGCCATTCCTCTCCACGTATTAGGGATTCCACATCGCCAGTGTAGCGAGCTCCGGTCGCCAATGTTCGTCCTATAGGAATGGACATGTCGATCACCCGAATGAACCCGCATGCTCTCCCCGACGCCGGCCGCGTTGGCTACTCGCAGATATCCATCGCTCCCGCCGGGCCGCTCGCGTTCGTCTCCGGCCAGGTGGCCTGGCGCCGAAACGGAGAGCCGGTGCCGCCAACACTCGGCGAGCAGACGCAGATCGTCATCGAGAATCTGCGCGCAGCCCTGGATGCGCTGGGAGCTGGGCCCCACGACATCGCGATGCTCCGCGCCTACCTCACCGACCTGCGACCGGAGACGCAGGAGACAGTCATGGCGCTGCTCCTCCCTTTCTTGAATGGGGCGCAGCCGAGCATCACCGGCGTCGGCGTGGCCGCCCTCGCAACTCCCGAGCTCCAGCTCGAGATCGAGATGACCGTGCGCGTGCCCGGCTGATGCAAGGTGGCGCAGTGCGTAGACGGCTTCGAGGACCGCGACCGGACCCATCTCGCTCTACCGCGCCATTCGCCCCACCGCGTCGGACTGAACCCATCGGGCACGAGGGAGCACGCTGCCCCCGAGCACCAGCCAGTACACGAGCATCGCGCCCTCCACGTAGCCGTGAAACCCGGCCACCGCGAAGTACGCGTCGCGGGTGAGGGTGCCGCGGAGAAGGCCCGAGAGCGCGACCGCCGCGGCCACCCCGACCACCAGCACGGTGGCGAGCACCCCGAAGTCGCGGAGCACCCCGCGCACCGTCATGCGGAACGAAAGCGTTCCCTCGCCGGAGAGCTCCTCCTCCGGCACCACACCCAGCCAGAATGCATAGTGCACGGAATCGGTGAAGGCGTGGGCTACCACCAGGGGCATGGCGAAGGAGCCCATCGCCCCGCGCGCAGCGGTGTCGACCGACGCGGGCGTGAGCCAGCTGGCCACCGCGCGGCAATCTACGCCCGCAAGCTCGAGGCCACCCAGCGACTGCGCCACCGGCACGGTGACGCCGCTGGCGATGAGTAGGAGCGATCCCAGGAGCGCCGCGCCCACCAGCTTCGGCAAGGCTCCGTTGCGCCGAAACATGAGCATCCATAGCGCCACCACCCCCAGGTTGTGCACGTGCACGAAGGCCATGCGCACCAGGAAAGGCGCATACAACGCCGCCCCGAGGCCGGCCGAGAGCACCGCGAGGCCCACCGCGCCACGCGCTACGCTGCCGCGCTTTTTGGCCGCGGCCACGCACGCGAGCCCGAAGAGCGACGCACCGGCGACCATCTCCGTGCGCGCGCACGAGAGAGCGCGTCCGTTCCATCCGTCCAGCCCCGCGGTCACCCGGGCGCCGACGATCACCAGTGAGGCGAGCACGATGCTCGCGACGAGCCACCGGGCGATGCCGCGTCGGACCACCAGGTACCGAAGGGATGCGGCAACGTGCGGTACGCCGAACAACAAGGGGCCCACCGCGAGCGCCAGCGCGGGAAACGTGGACGAAAGGACGAGCGCCCCCACGATGGCCACGACTGCACGCGCGCCGATTCGCGCGGTGCGGCGCGCCACCAACGGACGAAGACGCGTGCCTGCGACGTACCGCAACGCCGTCGCCCGGGCGCGGTCGGCGAGCGCGATGGGAATGCGCGCAATCGACTCCACCTCGGGATCATCGCACGACCTCCGCCGTGGAGCCCCAGGAACCGCCGGCTACGCGCGCTCGCTGTGCGGCAGTGGAACCAGGGTCGCAGAAGCGAGTCGCCAGGGCGCGTCGCTGGTGCCGTGGGCGTGGCCGTGGGCGTCTTCACGAACCCAGGTGCGCACGGCGCGAAACACGGCCGCGAAGGGCTCGCCGTTGCGCTTGCCGCCGAGCTCCAGCCGAAGGACCACCACCGCCGCCGTGGTGCCGTGGAGCTCGATGACCATCTCGCTCACGTCGTATCGGGCAATCACGAGGGCGCCGCTGCGGTAGGCCTCGAGATCGTCTTCCTTGCGCAGGACCTCGCCGTCGGGAGCGCAGAAGAACACCGCGTCGGTCGAAAGCACGTCGAGCGCGTCGACGTCACCGGCCAGCACCGCCTCGCGGAGCCGCCCTTCCGCATACTTGATCGCCGCGCGTGTCATGTGGGTGCAGTACTACGAACGCTCGTGGTTGCGGAAGTAGCTCGGAGATGACAGGGCCCGGCGCGAAACGGTACCATCGTCCGATGCTCCTGGCCGAAGCCGTATCCCGTGCGATCGCCGCCGAGCGGCTGCGCGCGGCGCGCACGGCCTTCGCGCTCCAGGGGGCGATCTTGGCGTTCTTCAACGCCTACGACGCCTACGCGCTCTTCTACTTGCACGCGCGTTCGCTGGTGCGGCAATCGGTGCAGAATGCAGGTTGGGCGGTGCTGCTCGGCCTCGTCTGGCTGGTGGTGCGCAGTCGCCCGGCGCTGCTCCGGCGAACGCCCTATCTCATTCCCACCCTCAACATCCCCATCTTCATCTGGATTCTCTACGGGCGGCTGGGGGGCATCGCCAACCGCGCGGCGCTCCCGTTCAACACGCTCATCATCCTCCTCCTGTTCATCATGATCGCCCAGGTGGCGCTCGATGCTCGGGTGCTGTGGGCCACCCTGGGGGCCAGCCTGTGCGCCGTCACCCTGGTGTGTCACCTGGTGGATGCGCCCATCGTGCCCATGTGGATGTACATCGCCATCGCCGGCGTCGCGGTGCACCACTTGCCCAATCGCATTCGCACGCTCGCCGAGGACATGGCCAACGAGGAGGTGAAGCGCGGACGTCTCGGGCGCTACTTCTCGCCGCAGGTCTCCGAGCACATCATGACCAACGAGACCTCGCGCATCGCCGAGCACCGCGAGGTCACGATCATGTTCTCCGACGTGCGCGGGTTCACCGCGCTCAGCGAAGAGCTGACCAGCAGCGAGCTGGCGGCGCTCCTCGACGACTATCTCGCGCGCATGGTGCACGTGCTGTACCGGCACGGCGGCACCCTCGACAAGTTCATGGGCGACGGCATCTTGGCCTACTTCGGCGCGCCAGTGGCCCAGGCGGATCACCCGGCCAGGGCCATCGCCTGCGCGCGCGAGATGCTCCAGGAGCTCGCGGCCCTCAACGCGCAGCGCCTCACCCGTGGCGGCAAGGCGCTGAAGATCGGCATCGGCATCCACACCGGCACCGCCACCGTGGGCGACATCGGTCCGCCCGAGCGCCGGGAGTACACGGTCATCGGCGACGCGGTGAACACCGCCTCGCGGGTGGAGGGGCTCACCAAGGAGGTGGGCGCCGCCATCCTCATCACCGCGCAAACCCGGGCGCTCATCGGCGACGAGCTACCCTGGGTCGCGGCGCCGCCGCTGCCGGTGCGCGGGAAGCGGGAGCCTCTGCAAACCTACGCGCTCGACGAGAAGGCAGCCCTCGGCGACGGCTGAGCCTCGCTTCCGTCGGAGGATGCGAACGACAGGTCAGCGAACGGCGAAGTGGACGTCGACGACGCTACCGCGTTGCGTCCCTCGCTCGCTGCGGAAGGTGAACGTCGCGCGCTCTACCTCGCACGCGTCACCCTCGCAGCGCGGGCGGATTTCGTACGCGAGGTCGATGGCAACGAGGCCAGCGTCGATGGCCCGAATCAACTCCGTCTTCGACGACGCGCGGTCCTGATCGCGGTCGCGCCAGAGGAGCAGACTCGCGAACGCGGGGTCGGCTTCGGTGATGCGGCCGTCGTGGTCGGCGTCGAGCGCGCGCAACGCCTCGAAGCCGTTGGTCGCGGGTGCCCCGGAAGGCAAGATGGTCATCGATCCGAACAGCTCGCGCCCATCGTCGATGCGCCCGTTGCCGTTCTGATCGAGGGCGAGCCACGGCGACGCAGACCCTACCCACTGCGTGCCGAACGAAGCGTCACGCCCCACCAGGTCGAACGAGCCGGTGGGGTTGGTGAACGCAATGGGCGCGTTGTCGAAGGAGAGCACGAGCGGTGTGGAGCTGCTGCCGGGGTGTGGAGCGTCGCCACCGAGCTGCCAAATCCCGGAGTGGATTCCGCACGTCAATCCGTCTCTGGTCTCGCCGGGCCAGCAGTCCACCACCGCGGCGCAGTCTCCCCACGCGTGCGCGCCCGAGCAGAGGCGCTTTCCTTCGCTTCGGTCGGGGAGCGAGCACGTCGCTACGGTGCCGGGGTCGCAAGCGCCGCGCGCATCGAAAGCCTGCTGGGCCTGCGATGGATCATCCACAGCTCCGCCGCACGCGGCGACCATGACGCAAAGCAAAACGAGCGAGGAAATGGACCGCATGCCGCCTCGGACTGCAACGCACGGGCCAATGTCTCCTCGAGCTATTTCGCGGGTTTGCGTCCGGCTTGCCTGTGCCAACTGGCACAGGCCTGATCGTGGCCCGCGCTCCCCTCGGCGGAGCTCAGCCTACGCGGCCACCGCCGGCGGCGACGCGCCCCGGCTCTTCGTCCATCTCCGCCAGCACGCGGCTCACTTCTTCCAGCGAGTCGCCGGTGGCGGCGATGTGGTCGAGGGCCGAGTCGTCGCTGGCGCTCACGAAGGCCTTCATGGTGTCGGCCGCGGTGAACGCCTTGCGTAGCGCGTCCACGTGCCCCTGGATTTTCTGGTCGACCATGGCCACCACCGACTTGGCGGCGTCGTTGGGGCCGCGCTTCTGGGTGCGCTCGAGCCGCGCTCGGGCCTCGCCCAGGCGTAGCAGCGAATCCCATGTACGATGCACGCTCTCCGCGGCGTCCTTGTCGAGCGGGACGTCGGCCACGTTGCGCTTGAGCTCGGCGGCTTCCTTCAGCGCGGCCCGCGAGGGCTCCGGGAGCAGGCTGGCGGCCTGGTCGAGGGAGTAGGCGAGGGGATCGTCGGCGTCGAGCAGGAGCGGCAAGGCCGAGAGCGCCGTCCCCACCACCACCGAGACCCCGAAGATGGCCAGGTTGCTGGCGGAGAAGCTGGCCGAGAGCTGCCCGGCGAGAGCGCCGCCCACCAGCGCGATGCCCAGGTGCACCAAACGTGCACTCTGCACGCGAACCCGCAGCGTGCGCTCGGCGAACACCAGCGCCACCATCAGTGCGCCGGCGACCGCAGGGGCGATGGGCCTGAGCGCGGTACCACCGAAAGCAGCGAGGGCGCCGCAGGCAATGGCGATGGCGCTGAAGCTGCCGGAGGCCGCGGCCGCCATGAGCACACCCATGGCCACCAGCAGCAGCGACGAGGCCACGAAGGGGAGCCCGTCGAGGAATGGGAGCGAGCCGAAGTACAGGGCCGCTGCCGCGAAGAACCCGAGCTTCTTGAGGGCGCTCATGGCTCAGTACGTCGCCGCGCGGCCGGTGTTGCCGAGCTCACGGGCCATGGCCTTCTTGGTGGCGTCGCGTGCGCCGCTTCCGCCGGTGGCGAAGGCCTTGCTGTCGCTCTCGTAGGTGTTCACCTGGGCTTCGAGCTTGGGGCGCATGGCGGCCGGAGCGGCGGCCGCGGCCTGACCGAGTGACACCTGGTTCTGCTGGATGAGCGCCTGGGCGCGGGCGTTGTCGCCCCGCGAGAAGGCCTCGGTGGCCTCGATCTGCCGGCGCGAAGCGACCACGCTCATGGCCCGGGCGAACACCGTGGCGTCGCGCGATGCGTCGACGGCTGCCGCGTCGCTCACCGCGGTGAATCCGAGGTTCTCGATGTGGACGTCGGCGTGGCCGCCGCCCACCCGTTCCCAGCTGGCGTTGGCGTCGAGGACGCGGGCGTCCCCATTGGCGAGATCCGTCGTGAACTCGAGGAGCACGCGCCGCTCGTCGCCGGCGAAGAGCGAGCCTGCCTTGAGGACCACGTCGCTCCCCACCACCTTGGCGTCGGCGCCGGTGGCGCGGACGAAGCGCACGCCGCTGGGGATCTTCACGCGAACCGTGGTGTTCTCCACCACCGTGGTGGACGTCTCCACGAGCTCCTTCTGGAGGAAGCCCGCGAGGGCCGCGCCGTCGCGAACGTAGGCGAAGTTGCCGTGGCCTTGGTTGGCCACGCCGCCCATGTAGGTCTCGTCGAAGTCGAGGCCGATGCCCAGCGACGAGGTGGTGACGCCGGCTTCCGAAGCGTCGGCCGCCAGGCGCTCGGACTCGCGCCGCGACGAATCGAGGCCGTCGCTCACCAGGACCACCCGGCGCACGCGACCGAGGCCCGCCTCTGCCAGCGTGTCGCGGCCCCGGCGCAGGCCGCTGGGAATGTTGGTGCCGCCGCCCGCTTCCAGCGCTTCGACCCGGCGAATCAGCGACTCGCGAACGTTGCCGAGGCGCGCCAGCGACTGGATGGTCTCGCTGCCGTCGGAGTAGCGGACAAGGGCGATCTCGTCGTCGTCGCGCATGTCCTTGAGGAGCTTCACCACGCTGCGCTTGGCCTCGTCGATCTTCTCGCCGCTCATGGAGCCGGAGGTATCGAGCACCACCGCCAGGCTGATGGGAGCCCGCACCTTGGCCTTGTCGCCAGCGTCGGCGGTGAGCCGCAGATCGCCATAGACCTCGAAGCTGCTACCGGCCAGCACCTTGCCATGGCTCAGCGCGAGCGAGCCCTTGAGGCCCGGCCCCGAGAACTCGACGGCGTTCTTGGAATTGTCGAAGAGCGAGACGGTGCCGGTCTTGGCGGAAGCGGGCGCCCGGAGGAGCACCAGGCCACCGGCCGAGAGGATCACCGAGGTGATGGCGAGGCCGCGGCGAATGCGGGGAATCCGGAGCCACATCGAGAAAGACATCAGTTGCCTCCACTGCACTTCGAGACGGGGCCCGCGGGAACGGACCGGGGAACAGGGGGTATGGACGCACCCGCCGCGGGAAAGTTCTCGGAAACGCCAAAAAGAAGAGGCGGCCGGGGTGTTCCCACGGTCGCCTCGAATTCGCTATCAATATCAGGCGCTTGGCGCCCGAGTGTCAGCGGACGCCCAGGAGCTCCACTTCGAACACCAGGGTCGAGCCCGGGGGAATCGCCCCCGGAAATCCGCGGTCGCCATAGGCCAGGTGCGGGGGAATGGTGAGCTTGCGCACCTCACCCACCAGCATGCCGGCCACGCCCTGGTCCCAGCCCTTGATGACCTGGCCACCGCCGAGCTTGAAGGAGAAGCCTTCGCCGCGGTCGCGGGAGCTGTCGAACTTCTTGCCGTCGGTGAGGGTCCCCACGTAGTGCACGGTGACGGTGTTGCCAGCCTTCGCCTCGGTGCCGGCGCCGGGCTTGAGTTGCTCGATCTGAAGCTCGCTCATGATGTTCTTCCTTTCGGGGGCCGAGGTGCGTGCGCGCGCGCGCACACCGCTGGCAGCGCCGGCGAGGGTAGAACACCGCCGCGGATTGGGAAAGGCTCTAGCCCGGATTGCTCATGGTCCGGGGCTGCATGTCGCGATGCATCGGGAAATTTCGGGCGTACGGCGGCTGCTGACCCTGCGAAGGAACAACAGTCCGTCCCCCGTCGGGGACTTCGCGGCGTCGTCTCGGGTCTGCGATCCGGCGTGCGCCCGCCTTTCCCGCGCCTCGCGCCATTCGCCTGCTCGGCCCATGAGCAATCCGGGCTAGGTTTCGGGCCCCTCGCAGGCGAGAAAATGCGGTAGCGTGCGGCCGTCGTGAAGCCCATCTTTCGCATCGGTGTCCTGGTCGCAGCGCCTTTTGCCTGGGCCTCTTCGGCTTCGGCCCTCGACCTGCCCAAGGTGGCGGGCAAGCCGCTCAAGCTCGAGATCACCGAGACCACCGTGGTCTCCCAGCGCTTCGACGCGCGCGAGGAGAACATCCCCAAGGACCACGGCTGGGGCGCCTGGCTCAACAAGCTCAACGCCCAGCTCACCTGGGGCAAGTGGACCGTGGGCACCCGCCTCGACTCCGGGCTCTACTGGCTGCGGCCGGAAGACCGCGAGAAGTGTGCGGACTGCAAGTTCAAGCCGGAGGACCAGAACAACCTGGAGCTCGACGGCTCCACGCGGTTTCGCAACAACATCTACGTGGCGAAGATGTGGGCGAGCTACAAGGCGCCCGGCATCGAGGCCACGGTGGGCGATGCGTACGCGCAGTTCGGCCGCGGCCTCACGCTCTCGTTCCGCAAGGTCGACGAGCTCGGCATCGACACCACCATTCGCGGGGCCAAGGTCTCCATCCAGAAAGACCCGTTCGCGGTGCAGCTGGTGGCGGGCTTCGCCAACCCCACCCGTGTCGACGAGGCCACCGGGACCGCGCTCTTCGCCAGCAAGCCGCTTCCCGGGAGCGATCGCGGCGCCGTGCCGGTGTACGGCTCCGATCGGGTGGTGGGCGTCGAGCTCACTTCCGGCCGAGGGCTTCCGGTGGTGCTCTCCACCCGCGCCGTGCGCTACTCCCGCTGCGCGCCCTATAGCTACGACGGCAAGGGGCGCATCGACGACGGCATTCTCAGCGAGCCCTTCGGCTCCTGCAACGCCACCGATACATCTTCGTGGCTCTCGGGCTTGCCGCGCGAGACCAGCCCCACCCGCGGCACCAACGACATGGACCTGTTCGGCCAGTCGTTCGAGATTCCGAGCCTGTGGGGCCACGGCAGCCTGTACGTGGAGGGCGCGGTGTCGCGGCGTCACGAAGATGCCAACCCGCGAGATGCCAACGTCGACGGCAACGCGCTCTATGCGTCGCTCATCACCAGCGTCGGCAAGCTCACCAACACCTTCGAGATGAAGAGCTACCGGAACTTCTATCCGGTCTCCGGCGCCGTCGACAAGCTGGCCTCCACCTTCAACATCGTCCAGTACAACGCGCCGCCCACCACCGAGCCGCTCATCCAGGACTCGATGTTCGGCTTCTTCAACGCTTGCGTCACCGGTGGCCGCTGGCGCAGCGACGTGCGCCTGGCGGAGAACTTCCTCGTGTACGGCGCGCTCGGCTACTACCACTCCAAGAGCGAGATCGTCGGCGGCGAGTGCGATCGTTTCGGCAAGAGCGTGGGCGACCCCACCAAGGACACGCACACCTTCGTGGTCGATACCCTCTCCGGCTTCGAGTGGCGCTTCAACAAGGACCGCTCGCAGTTCCTGGCGTCCATCGGCACCCGCGACGATCGCCGGGGCAACGGCAACCCGTACTACAACGAGCGGGCCCTCAACTACTCGTTGGCGCTGTTCCTCACCGGGCCGTTTTCCCTCGAGTTCTCCGGGCGCCACCGCATTCGCTTCTGGGAGAACGAGAACCAGCGCGGCGAGCCGGAGCGCTCGGTGCCGTGGGCGCAGGGCTATCACATCACGGCCTTCAAAATTGCCCCCAAGTGGGTCATCTCCCAGGGCATCGACTACACGACGCAGCGGGGCTTTCCGACCTTCTATCTCAACGGCGGCTTGCTCTATCGCTTCACCAGCGAGTCGAACATCAAGGTGCTCGTGGGCCAGCAGCAGGGTGGCCTCCGTTGCGCCAACGGCGTGTGCCGCGTGTTCCCCGCCTTCGAGGGCGCGCGCGCCGAGCTCACGCTACGCTTCTGAAGGCTCGTCCGGATGGGTGATGCGCATGGTCACTCTGTTTGCCACCTCGGGGCTTTTTCACCCGCTCGAATCGCGGACCCGTTGAATTCCGCGCCGATAGAGCTGATGCCTTCTGCCCGCAGGTGAAATTGGTGATGCGCTGAGAAAATTGCGCACTAGAAGCACCCCCACATGCGGGCCGCGCACTCACTTCCACCCCCAACCGCAGCGGGGCACTTCGCGGACAAGCCGCCGGAGCATTTGCTCCTGTATGTGCGTGGGCGGAAGCTGACCGGAAGCCTGGTGTTCGCCGATCCCAACGCCGAGCGAGCCTTCGCGGAGATCTTCCTGGAGTCGGGCCGGGTGCGGAAGATCCGGAGCCAGCAGCCCGCGTACCTGGGCAGCGTGCTCTACGAGCTCGGCCTCATCGACGTCGAGGCCATGAACCGCTCGCTCCTCCAGGTGGCCCAGAGCAAGGCCCTGGCCGGCGTGGTGCTACGGGGCAGTGGTGCCATCGACGCCGCCACCCTGCAGCGCGGTCTCACCGAGCAGATGGAGCGCAAGCTCGAGCACCTCATCTCGCTCCCGCGCAGCGTCGCCTGGTCGTTCCACACCGGCGTCGACGTGCTCCAAGGCTTCGGCGGCGCCGACTGGCCGCTGGTCGACTGTCTCGGCGCGGTGTGGCGAGGCCTCCGGGAGTCGCCGTACTTCGATGCCATCGAAGCCGCAGTAAGCCGCGCGCGGGGCCAGCGCTTCGTCTTCAAGAAGGAGGCCGAGGGGTCGCTCTCGCGTCTCTCCGAAGAAGAAGGCGCCATGGTGCGGGCCTTCCAGGCGGGCGCCACCATCGGCGAGATCGCCTGCGGGCTCTCCGAAGGTCGCAAGACGCGTCTCTTCTACTTTCTGCTCCTCACCAACGTGCTCGCCCCGGTGGCAGCCCCGGCCTCTTTTCCGCCCCAGCGATCGCCGGTCCCGCCGCCGCCGGAGAGTGCCTCGCGCTTGCCGCGGAGCGAGTCGCGGTTGCCTTCGCCTCCGCCGGCCAGCACCCGCACGCCTGCGGCGCCCTTCTCGTCGCCCCCGCGTCGCCCCGACAGCACCGCGTCCATGCGCATCCCGCAGCCGCCGGATAGCAGCCCGGCGCCGCGCATCTCCGAGGCGCCGTCGCAGCGCTCCATCTACGTGACGCCCACCCCCGGATCGGTGCAGATTCCATCCTTCCGGGTGCCGCCCACCCTCGACGCGCCGGAGGCCCCGCCGGCCTCGGCCCGTCGCCCCGCTTCCGCGCCGCCTTCGCAGCCGGCAGGTCCTGGCAGCGACCGTCGCGCGCAGATCCTGGAGATGGCCGAGAACCTCGACAAGCTCGATCACTTCGGCGTGCTCTCGCTGCCCAAGAGCGCCAACTCCGACGAGGTGCGCGATCAGTTCTACAAGCTGTCGCGCACGTTCCACCCGGACAAGCTCCCGGCCGACCTCAAGGACCTGGAGGAGATCTGCTCGCGCATCGCCTCGCGGCTCGGTGAAGCGCACGCCGTGCTCTCCGATCCCCATCGGCGCGCCGCCCACGTGGCCGAGCTGGTGCGCGCCCAGGCCGCGGTGCCCACGCCCGCCTCCAACGTGCTCCGGGAGAACGCCAAGATCACCATCCAGAAGGCGCTGAAGGCGCTGCCGCGGAGCTACGCCGAAGCGGTGGAGCTCGCCGATCGCGCGCGCGCCACCGACGACGGAAAGTCGCCGCTGGTGGCGGTGGTGGCCGCGTGGATCGTCGCCAACCATCCGGCGCAGCAGGCCGACACCGATCTGCGCGTCGCGCTCAAGACCTTCGACACGCTGGTGAAGGACCACCCGGACTTCGCCGACGCGTACTACTACCGGGCCCAGATTCACAAGCGCCTGCGCCAGGGGCCCGCCGCGCTCAAGGATCTGAAGGCCACCCTCGACTGCCACGCGGATCACACCGACGCGTCGCGCGAGCTCCGGCTCTTTCGCATGCGCACCGACGGCGGCATGCCCGCCGACGAAGCCCTGGGCATCCCCAAGCGGTAGCTATCCTCGAGCGAGCGACTTCCGACAAGCGGCGGCGCGCTGCCCGAGCCGCGTGCGCTGACGCTCGTTGGCGGTGAGCGCAGCCGCGCGCTCGAACTCGCTCGCCGCTTCGTCGAGACGACCGAGCTTCTCCAGGAGATCCGCCCGCGCCGCCGGCAGCAGGTGGTACTGGGCGAGCGCGGCCTCGTCGCGCAGGCTGTCCATGAGCGCGAGACCTGCGGCCGGCCCTTCGGCCATTCCCACCGCAACCGCGAAGTTCAGCGCCACCACCGGCGAAGGCCTCAGGCGCAGGAGCTGTGCGTAGAGACCGGCGATGCGTGGCCAGTCGGTCTCCTCGGCGGTTCGCGCCCGCGCGTGGCACGCGCTCAGGCTCGCTTGAAAGGTGTAGAATCCCTGCGTTCGGCGCTCCCGATGCAGCGCTTCTGCCTGCTCGACGCCGGCGAGCCCCCGCTGCACCAGCAGCCGATCCCACTTCGAACGATCCTGATCGAGCAACAGGATGGGATCGCCGGCGCGGGTGGTGCGGGTGGCCAGCCGCGAGGCGTGGAGCTCCATGAGCGCCAGGAGGCCGTGGACCTCGGGCTCGGCGGGCGCAAGCGCCGTCAGCACGCGACCCAAGCGCATGGCCTCCTCGCACAGCTCCGGACGCAGGTACTCGGTCCCCCCGGTGGCGGCGTAGCCCTCGTTGAAGATGAGATAGAGGGTCTCCAGCACTCCATCGAGGCGCGGCGCGAGATCGGAAGCGCCCGGAATCTCGAAGGGCACCCTCTTCTCTGCCAGCGTTCGCTTGGCGCGAACCAGGCGCTGCGCCATGGTCGGCTCCGGCACCAGGAACGCGCGCGCGATCTCGGTCGTCTCCAGGCCTCCGAGCAGGCGCAACGTGAGCGCCACCCGCGCCTCCGGCGGTAGCACCGGGTGGCACGCGGTGAAGATCAGCCGCAGAACGTCGTCTCCGATGTCTTCCACGGCGGCCTCGGGCTCCTCGTCCGAACGGGTCGCGTCCAGCATGTACGCGAGCTCGGCGTGCTTGCGCGCCAGCATCTTCTCGCGAGCGAGCCCGCTCAGGGCCCGATGCTTGGCCGCGGCCATCAGCCACGCGCCGGGGTTTCGCGGCAGCCCTGTCTCGGGCCACTGTTCGAGGGCTGCCACCAGCGCGTCCTGTGCCAGCTCCTCGGCCCGCCCCACGTCGCCGGTGCGGCGCGTCAGGTATCCGATGAGCCGCGCGGATTCGATGCGGAAGATGGCAGCGATGGTGGCCGCGAGATCGGGAGCCGTCACGACTCCCGATCACAGCAGCTTGGCTAGCGAAAGCAACCGCGCATTCGCCCGGACTCAGCGCATGTCGGCGGCGTCGAACACCTGCAGGACCTCGCCCTTTCCTTCGCCCGCGATGCGCATGAAGCGCTCGGCGAGCTTGAGCGCCTCGTCCTTGGAGTCGGCCTTGATGAGGGCGAAGCCGTCGATGAGCTCCTTGGTCTCGGCGAAGGGCCCGTCGGTGACGGCGAACTTGCCGCCGGCCAGCTCCACCTTGGTGCCCATGGAGGGGCGCACCAGCCCGCCGGTCATCAGCACGATGCCCGATGCGATCATCTCCTGGGTGAACTTGCCAATCTCCGCCATCTTCTCCGGCGAGGGCGGGGCGGCGTTGGGGTTGCTCTCGTAGGTCATCAAGAATTTCATCGAGCGTCTCCTGGGTTGGACTTGGAAGTGGCGAAGAAGGTGCGGGCGCGGTCGTCTCGAAGGTACAGACCGAGCCAGAGCAAGGCAGCAACGTAGAGCGGAAAGAGCGTATGGCTGAACAGCGGATCGCCCACCCGCAGGTGGGTTGAAATGGCTCCGCCGAGGTAGCCGGTCCACAGCAAGGCTCCCAGCGTGGCGGTCCGCGGAAGCAGGTACAGCGCCAGGCATACGAGCTCCATCGCGCCCAGAGTCGGCGCCAGCTCGGTGGGGTAGCCGAGCCGCGCGAACGACTCCACCACCGGGGGAATGCGCAGGAGCTTGATGCTCCCATCGAACAGCAGGAACAGGGCCGGGAAGGCGCTCACTGCGTATCCGACGGCGCGTTTCTTTCGACCG
>JABFRG010000956.1 GCA_013141295.1 Polyangiaceae bacterium | reverse complement strand
ACGCTCGTCGTGGCCGAAGCGTCGGGCATCGCCAGGCGCGCCCGAGCATCGTGGCGCGCGATGAGCGCCGCGCTCACCACCGGGACCGCCGGACGCACGAAGGTGTAAACGAAGGGCACGTGGCTCACGATGCGAAAGAGCGCGAAGCCCCAGAATCCGAACGGGTGGCGCTCGAAGGTGGCGGCGGGCGCGAAGAGGCCGCGGGTGGTCCAGGTCCACGCGCGAGCCCAGTAGCGAAGGAGCGGCGCGGTGCCGAAGGCGCCGGCGAAGGTGCGCAGGAACGCCGGAGGCGGCGCGGTGGCCTCGTCGTGCCACGCGTGCGCGGATTTGGAGGCGGCGAACACGCCCGACCAGTAGATGGCCCAGCCGACGACGATGACGTCGAAGCCGGCCCGCGCCGGCGCCGCGTGGAAGAACGAGAGGGGCGTCACCAGCGTGAAGAGGTAGGCCGGAAAGCCCGCGCCGAACACCACGAAGCCGCGGATGCGTTGGCGCACTTTGCGATAGGCCCAGCGCGGGTCGAGGCGGATGCGCGGGGCCTCTTCCGGATCTTCCGGGACGACGCCGGACGCGAGCGCGAGGCGCCTCGCCACCTGCTCGTCGTACTTGCGCGACAGCGCCACCAGCGCCCATTCGAAGAGCACCGCGAAGCCGTAGATGGACGAGAGGCGCGCCCAGAGATCGCGGGAGCGCTGCTTCTTCGGTTTGCCGCGCTTGGGCTTGGCAGGCACGTCCGTTTCGTCGGCGTCGTCCTTCACGATGGTCAGGTCGAGCGGGCCCACGTGCACGCGGTCTACGCGGGTTCGGTCCGGCGTCTCGGCGGTCCCCGCAGCGCGCCTGTCGTGAGGGGCCGGAGGCTCCGGAGGTCCGATGTGCCAGCCCGGCGTGATGGCGCGCACCCTGGGCGGTGGGCCGTCGTCTACCTCCGCAGCAGCGTCCGCGCGGTCTCGCCGCTCGCAGGCTGCGAAGAGCCCCACGGCAACCAGCAACAGCGCGCTACGAACGGCCCAGGTGCGGAGGTGCATGCGTCGAACGTCGGCCTGGGCGAGCCCTCGACGGAGCACCTGGATGCCGAGGACGAACCCCTCGAACAGCGAGCGCACGTGCGTCCGGTAGTCGGCCCGGCGGGCGCCGTCGCGAACCAGCTGCCAGGCTCGTTGCCGCACGCGGCGCAGCATACCGCCACCGCGCGGCTCCGGTAGGTGAAAGTGGGACGGTCGCACCAGCGAGTTGTCGTCCGAGCGCCGCCCCGACTTTCACGATCCCGCGCGTTTCTAGAAGGAGCAGACGCCGGCGGCGCACTTGTAGAGCGCCTTGATTTGCGCAGAGGCGCCGGCATAGCCGCAGCAATCGGCGACGTCGACACACGGCTTGCCGGAGTTCACGCAGCACTGAGCGTTGCCGTTCCCGTCGTTGTTGCCGTTGCACACCACCGTCGGGTGCTTCGCGTCGGTGCAGCAGCCGGAGGGCGCGTTGAGCGAGCTGCAACCGGTCTTGCCGAGGGCAATGCATGCCGCCGGGCCGCTGTCCTTCGGGGTGCCGGTGCCGCCATCGGAAGCCGGCGTCGTGCCCTTGGCGCACAGCGCGTCGAACTGCGCGGCGGAGTCGAGCTTGGCGAGATCGGCGCACGACTTGCCGGCGAGGCAGGCGAGCTGCCCCTGGGTGGGCTGGTTTCCACAGACGTCGGCGCACCGGGCGGTGGCGGTCGCGGCGGGCGCACCGCACCCGGTGGCCTTCGACTCGCAGGCCGACGTGCACTCCTGGGTGGAGACCACCGGATCCCCGCTGCTGCCGCTGCTGCTGCCGCCGCCGCTGCTGCTGTTGTTCACCGTGGTGGACGTGGACGAGCACGCGAGCGCGAGGGCGCCGAGGGCGAACGAAGAAAAGAACACACGAGGAAGCATCGAAGAGGTCATGAAAGCTCCGGCCGGGAAGAGAGAGAGGTCGCCTACGCCTACGAATTGGGCATCTGCGCCGGTTCCGTCACCAAAATCGACAGCGTTCCCGCGGACCGCGCCGGAAGCACACGTAGACCTACCGGGTCCCCGAATTTTCGTTCATAGTGAGAAATCGTGCTGTTCCGCAAAGTCTCCCCGGCCACATTCGCGCTCTCCTGCATCACCACCGTGGCCATCGCGTGCGGCGGTACCCCGCGCCCGGTGGGTGTCGACTACCCGGACGCGGAAGCCGACGACGCGAGCGCGGAGGACGGTCGCGCACCGGGCAACGACGCCGCGGGCCTCGACGGCAGCAGCAAGGACGGGAGCTCCCCCACCGATGGCTCCTCCGACGCGGCCATCGCCGACGCGGGTGAGGACGCCCAGGTGGCCGCCCCGGCGGTTCGTTACGTGGGGCGTTCGGACATCTCCGACCCCCTCGGTCCGAAGTTCGCGTGGCAGGGGTCGCGCGCCATCGTGCGGTTCTCGGGGACGGAAGTGGCGGTCACCCTGAAGGACACCGCCGGTCAGTTCGGCGGCAACCCCACCTACTTCGACGTGCAGGTGGACGGCACCTGGCAGACGCCCATCATGCTCACGCCGGGCGCCTCGACCTACACGCTGGCGAGCGGCCTGGCGGCGGGCACCCACGTGGTGGAGCTCTACAAGCGCACCGAGCCCTATCTCGGCGTCACCCAGGTGCTGGGCTTCGACTTTCCCGGCGGCGGGCGCCTGCTGGCTCCCCCGCCCGCCCCCACGCGCCGCATCGAGTTCCTCTCGGACTCCACGGTGAACGGTTACGGCGTGGAGGGCGTGGGTCCCAACTGCCCGGGCGGCGCGCCGGCGCTGACCCACAACTCGCGCCGCAGCATGCCGCAGCTGGTGGCCGACGCGGTGAGCGCCGATCTCGTGCTCCTCGCCTTCTCCGGCAAGGGCATCGTGAAGAACGAGGCGGCCGGCGACAGCGAGGTGTTCGATCGCCTCTACGGACGCTCGCTCCCGGAGGACGTGGCCAGCGTGTGGAACTTCGCGCGCTACACGCCCGACGTGGTGGTCTCGGTGCTGGGCGGCACCGACTACTCGCCCCCCACCGCGGCGAATCCCACGCTCTTCGCACAGAAGTACGACGCCCTGGTGGGGCGCATCCGCACCAACTATCCGCTGGCGCAGATCATCCTGGCGGTGGGGCCGCAGCTCTCGGACGACTTTCCGGTGGGCTTCAACACCCGCAGCAACGTGAAGAACACGATGATGAACATCGTGAGCACGCGCACCGGGAGCGGCGACACGCGCATTCACTTCTTCGAGTTCGCCGCGAGCACCGACGCGTCGCTGGTGACCGCCTGTTACTACCACGCCAACGCGACCTTCCACGAGCAGATGGCCACCGCGTTCTTGCCCTTCGTGAAGGCCAAAACCGGCTGGTAGTGACCGTGCGCGCCAAGCGCGGGGCCGGAGCAGCGCGGCACCATAGCGCGTGCTAGACCGGCGCCGTGCGAACGTGCTGCATGCGTGTCGTCCTTGCGTTCGCCGTCGTGCTTGCGGCCAAACAGGCGCGCGCGGAGTACGAGGCGCCGCCCGAGTGCCCGAGCGAGGAGGAATTCCGGCGCGCGGCCGGCGGCGCGGCCGATCGCGTGGACGTACGCATCGCGCGCGAGGAACAGGAGTACGTCGGGCGGATCCAACCGAAGGACGCGGCGCGGCGGGAGATTCGCGCCGGCACGTGCGGCGAGGT
>JABFRG010000944.1 GCA_013141295.1 Polyangiaceae bacterium | reverse complement strand
CCGTAGAGGCTCGCGCCGTCCGGGGCGTCCGGCAGCGACACGTTCACCGTGAAGCTCTCGAAGTGCGTCTCCTGCTTGATGTCTGCGGCGAAGGCGCCGGTCCCGGCCAGCGGCCCGCTCACCGCGGCGGCGTTGAGCACCGTGGCGATATCGGTAGCGCCCCGCTTCTTCGCGCGGCGGAACGGCGCGTCGGCGTTCGCTTGATCGAAGCCGCCGTAGACGCCGACGCCATCCTTGAGCTCCAGGTTCTCGGCGTAGGTCTCGGTGGAGACGCACACCGGCCGGCGCTTCGACTCCTCGAAGGAGAACTGGATGGCCCGCTGGATGGTCTTGAATGGCTTGCCCGCGGTGCCATCGGCGGCGCCGTCGTTCCCCAGGCTGGTGGAGACGAAGATGCACTGCCCGGCCACGCCGTCGATGCCATCGCAGTTGGCGTCGACGAAGTCGGGGTCGAGCGGATCGTCGTCACCCTGGCGCGTGCAGGCGTACTCGCAGCCGCAGTTGGGCCCCACCGGCTTCTTGTCGAGATCGTAGTAGCCGTTCGGGCACTTGTTGGCCTCGCAGTTCTGGTTCTGCGGGCCGGCGTCCGGGCGCACCACGGCGCCGCCGTCTTCTTCCTCTTCCTCCACGGGCGAGCCGTTGGCGCACGCCGCGTAGATGGGCACACACAGACTGAGCCAAAGCAAGGAACGGACGCGCATCGGGGACTCCATCCGCGAGATCGAGGGGATGGTGAAACGTAGCAGCGGAGCCATGGGAGGCACACGTTCCATGCGCATCCGCCCAGGTCACGAACGCGCCACGCGACTCGCCGCGCGTGCCGCAGTGCGGCAATCGTGGCACCACGGGCCACGTTTCCACGAGAGAATCCTCGGGCAAATCATTCGGTTGCCAGAAACTTGACGGGAGCGTGGACTCAGTACGTCCGCATGCTACATGTCGGATTCGTACCCACGAGGCCCCCCATGTTGAAGCTCGCCGCGCTCATCGTCTCCGCCCTTCTCGCCACCGGCTGCACGGCCGATGCCGGCGACGACAGCACGCCCATGGGAGGGTCCGAGGACGACCTCACACTGCGTGCAGGATACAAGAGTCTCCGCACCGCGCGCGATCAAGCGGTGTATACCGGCATCGCGGTCGACGGGCAGAGCGCCTACCTCGCGAGCAACGATCGCACCATCGACGTGGTGAGCCTGAAGACGCTCAAGCGCACCAAGACCTTCTCGCGCATCGCGGCGGAAGCGCTCTCCTTCGACGGCGGCAAGCTCGTCGCCTGCGGCATGCGCGACGACTCGCCTGCGGGCTGGCCGGCCCCGCCCAGCGGCGGCATGGCGAACAACTACGTCGTGAGCTTTCTCGACCCTTCGAGCGGCGCGGTGGGGAAAGAGATCGTGCTCAAGCTCGAGACCTACCTCGGCACGTCGTCTTCCGATGGCTTCGTCGACCTGCCGAACATGAGCTGCAAGGTGAGCGGGGGGACCATCACCATCGGTTTCGCCCAGGAGAAGCTGCAGCACGAAATCGTCTCCTTCGAAGCGCCGCGGGCTGACAAAAGCGTGTTCGACTTCCGGGAAATCCCCGGCGCCACCCGCACCAAGGTGGGCAAGGCTCGGCGCGATCGCACCATCACCGGCTTCGCCATCAGCGCGCAGAACGGGCTCACGCTGGCGGCCGGCGGCTACGGCATCGATCGCGTGGTGGGCGCCACCACCAAGGAGCTGCGCAAGGCCGAACCGCGCGAGCACTTCGTCGACCTCTGGGACGGCGGCGGGGCCACGTTGCTCGCGGTGGACAACGACGGCGCATTGCTCACGCTCGACGCCAAGACCGGCAAGACCCTGGAGACGACGGAGATCCCCGACTGGCTCGAGGGCGTCACCGTGCGCGACGGGTTCGCGTTCGTGGCCGGCCGCAAAGGCATCTTCATCAAGAAGCTCGCCCGCTGAGGCGTGATACGCTCGGCCCATGGGTGGCAATCCGTACCGCGCGGCGACGCGGCTGGGGGAACGCGTGAGCACGCATCGGGTCCACACGTTGGGCTGGCTCTGGGGTTCGCTGGCGACGCTGGTTTTTCTGGCCCTCCTCTGGTCTTCGCGCCGGAGCAACGACGCGGGGGCCTACGTGATCTGCGTCGCCTTCGCCGCGGTCGCGACGGCCTACACGTGGAAGACGAGCCTCCGGGCGCGCGTGGAGCTCTTCGAGCACGGGGTCGTGGTGCGGCGGCGCGGCGAGATCCGGACCCACCACTTTCACGAGCTCGCGAAGATCGACTTTCTCATTCTCCAGAAGACCAAGGACGTCGCGGCGCTGGTGCTCCACGATCGAGGGCTGCGCACGGTGCTGCCGTGCGAGCTCTCGGGCTTCGACGCCCTCGTGCGCGAGATCCGCGATCGCTGTGACGCCCCGGAGACGGCGCGACACATCGCGACCTTGAACGATCGCGAAGGCTGACGCGACTCAGGCAGAGGCCACGCGCAGGGAGTCCTTCAGGAGCGCCTTGATGGGCTCGCCCTTGTCGGTGATGGAGATGGGGCGACCGATGGGCGTCATGAAGGTCTCGCCGGGGTCGAGACCGAGGGGTGCAGCGATGGTGGCCATGAGGTTGGGGACCGTCACCAGATCCTTCACGACTTTGGCGCCCTCGGCGTCGGTCTGCCCGTAGGCCTGACCGCCGCGGATGCCAGCGCCCGCCAGCACCAGGCTCGAGGCTTGCGGGAAGTGATCGCGACCGTCGTTGCCGTTGATGCGCGGCGTGCGCCCGAAGTCGCCCATCCACACCACCAGCGTGGACTGGAGCAGCGTGTCGCGCTCGCCCTTGGCGCGGCGTCGTTCGAGCTGACCGAGGAGCGAGCTCATGGCCGGGTCCACCGTTTCCATGAGCTTCTGGGTGCGCGTGAAGTTGTCCTGGTGGGTGTCCCAGCCGTCGAGCACGACCTCGACCACCTTGACCCCGGCCTCGAGGAGCCGCACCGCCGAGAGGCAGCCGCGACCGAAGTCGGTGTCGCCGAAGGAAGCGCGCGTGGCCTCGGTTTCCTGCGTAAGGTCGAAGGCCGGCGCGTCCTCCGAGTGCATGAGCCGCACCGCCTTGGCGTACAGAGCCCTCCGGCCTTCCACCTTGGCGTCGCCGGTCTCCTTGGCGAAGCGGTCTTCCATCTGGGCGAGCAGCTTGGTTCGAGCCTCGAAGCGCGCGCGATCGGTATCTTGCGCGTAGCCCAGGTTCTCCGGGCCCTTGCCGCCCTTGGGCAGCACGAACGGGCCGTACTGCACCCCGAGGAACCCCGCGCCGTAGCTGGGGCCGCCGATGCTCACGAACCCGGGTAGCCCGCTCGCGGGATCCGGCGCGTGCTTGGTGAGCCAGGCGCCCATCGACGGGTGCACCACGGTGGGGTTCGGCGCGTAGCCGGTGTGGAGCATGTATTGTGCACGCTGGTGGTTGCCCTCTTTGCTGGAGAGGCTGCGCACGATGGCCAGCTTGTCGGCGAGCTCGGCCATGCGCGGCAGGTGCTCGCAGATGGTGACGTTGGGAACGCGCGTCTTGATGGCCTTGTGCTTGCCGCCGGTGGGGCCGGTCTTCGGGTCCCAGGTGTCGACGTGCGAGGGCCCGCCGTTCATCCACAGGACCACCAGGCGCCGCGCCACCGGGAGCTGCGCCTGCGCCGCGGGCCCATCGGCCCAGGCG
>JABFRG010000139.1 GCA_013141295.1 Polyangiaceae bacterium | reverse complement strand
GTACGACATGGCGTGCACCTGCCGCACGCCATGTCGTACGCGGTCGCCGGCCTGGTGCGCGACTACCGTGCGCCCGGCTATCCCGATCACGGCCCCATGGTGCCCCACGGCGTGTCGGTCATCGTGTCGGCGCCCAGCGTGTTCCGCGCCACCGCCGTCACCGGCCCAGCGCGACACCTGGAGGCAGCCGCGCTGCTCGGCGCCGACGTGCACGGCGCGGGCCCGGACGACGCGGGGGAGCTCTTGGGACGCCACATCGAGCGATTGATGCAGCGAACGCGGGTACCGCTGGGGCTCGGTGCGCTCGGGTACACGGGCGCCGATCTCGACGGGCTCGCCCGCGGCGCCGCCGTGCAGCGCCGGCTCCTCGACAACGCGCCGATGGCGGTGGACGAGCCGAGACTGCGCGAGCTCTTCACCGGCGCCATGCGCTACGAAGGCGAGACCCGATCGTGAGCGACGAGCGCACCCCGCCGGCCACCCGGGACCAATACGTGCAGTTTCTCCCGATCGGAACCCGCTGGGCCGACAACGACGTCTACGGCCACGTGAACAACGTCGTGTACTACGCGTGGTTCGACACCGCCGTGAACCGCATCCTCACCACCCACGGCCTCGACATCCATCAGGGCCCGATCATCGGCCTGTGCGTGGAGTCCGGCTGCCGCTACCACGCGCCGCTGGCCTATCCGGAGGACGTCGAGGTGGGCGTGCGCGTGGCCAAGGTGGGCCGCTCCAGCGTGCGCTACGAGCTGGGCGTGTTTCGCGCGGGCGAGGCTCGCGCCTCCGGAGCGACGGGGCAAGCAACGGCCGCCGCCGAGGGCTTCTTCGTCCACGTGTTCGTCGATCGGCAAACGCGGCGTCCCTCGGCCTTGCCAGAGCCGCTCGCGACGGCTCTGCGATCGCTGGTGCGGTAGGTCAGAACGTGTCGCCACCGCGCAGCGAGGGGTCGGCGAGATCGTTGTCGCCCCGCACCGGCGCGCCGTCCGTGCCGAGCGCTGCGATCTGCGCATCGAGAATCCGAAGCATCACTTCCTTTGCCGGCGCGACGTGGCCGTCCACGACCGTCGACGGCCAGTGAATGAACTCTCGGGGCACCTTGCGGTAGTCGCCGGTGAGCTTCACGCTCACCGAGCTGGGCTTGCCG
Source organism: Polyangiaceae bacterium (assembly GCA_013141295.1). Taxonomy (GTDB): domain Bacteria; phylum Myxococcota_A; class Polyangia; order Polyangiales; family Polyangiaceae; genus JABFRG01. The sequence continues at coordinate 2,534 of JABFRG010000139.1, read as the reverse complement.
GCCACGCGCGTGCTCGCGCGCAGGAGGGTCACGCTCTTGCCGGGGTGGTCCAGCAGGTAGTTGGTGACGTACGTGACGTTGTTGCACAGATACGTGTTCGACTCCCGGGGAAAGCCGGCGAACACCGCGCCCTCCACCACGTCTTTGAAGGCGACGCCGCCACCGCGGACGTTGCCCTGCTTCTCGATCTCGTCCTTGGCCGCCGCACGAATGGCCTGCCACGAGGCCAAGAGCGGACGCCCGAGCTCGTCGGCCCCGGCGGTGTCCACCAGCTTGGCGGTCGCCTCACCCGCCTTGGGGGCCGGCCGCAGATTGCCCGAGCCGTCGTCGAGAGCCGCGCCGCGGTTGATGGATCCCATCTCGAACCAGAGCGGCTGCGTGGCGCCGGCCACCCCGTTCATGAGCACGAAGCTGGGCTGAAACGCCTGCACCTCCTTGGCGATGAGGATGGCCGCGAGGTCCCAGTACACCGGGACGATCATCGCGCACACGTCCACGTCGCCGGACTTCGGCAGGTGCAGCGTCGCGCGTCCCACCGAGAGCTGCGGCGCCGGAGGATCGATCTCACCGGCCGGCGGCGGCGACGTCTCCGGATACCTCGCCTGGGGAACGACGGCGCTGACGATGCGACCGGTGGCGTTGTCGGCGATGTTCATGAAGCGACCGAAGCCGGTGAGGAGCACCCGCTTGCGGCCCGGCGTGGGCGCTCCGCAGCGCGAAGCATACGCATTCGCGAACGCCACGTTGGCGTCGTACTGGGCTCGCGCCTCCTTGGTGCCGGTGTTCACGCGCACAGCATCCTCCGAGCTCTCCATCTCGGGGCTCCCCGAGCACGCGGCCAAGAGAGCTACCAGAGCTGCAACGACGGGACGATGGGCTTGCACACCCACATGTAGGAGCAACATACGGGCCGCCAGTGAATCCTCAACGGTTTCGATTGTTTTCTCGCCCGGGACGTGGCGCGTTCGGGCACGATGGACCCTCGGCGATCCATGCGGTCGATCCAGCGCAGCTCGCCCATCCGGGGTAGCCTGCGCGCCCATGAAGCGGAGCGAGATCTCGGGGTTCGAGGTGGTGTGGGCCGGCGGAGACGACGGCGACGGTGGCGGCGCGGGGCCCCTGGTGATCATGCTCCACGGGTTCGGCGCACCGGGCGACGATCTGGTGCCCTTCTATCGCATCCTCGACGTGCCGAAAGGGGTGCGCTTCGCGTTCCCGGCGGCGCCCCTCGATCTCGGCGAGCTCGCCCCCGGCGCCCGCGCCTGGTGGTGGATCGACATGGAGGAGCGCATGCGGCGCATGGCCCGCGGCGAAGCGCGCGACGAAAACGAGATCCCCGAAGGCTTCGAAGCGGTGGCCGAGCGCGTTGCGTCGCTGGTCGATGCCTTGCGGGGGGAGAGCGCAGCGTGTGTGCTCGCCGGGTTCTCGCAAGGCGCCATGCTCTCGCTGGAGGTCGCGCTGCGCGCCGCCACGCCCCCCACCGCCCTCGCGCTGCTCTCCTCCACCATCCTCGCCAAGGCGTCGCAGGCCCCGCGGCTGTCGCGCCTCGCGGGAACGCCGATTCTCCAATCTCACGGCCAGAACGATCCGGTGCTGCCCTTCGGCAGCGCCGAGAAGCTCCGCGATTTTCTGAAGGGCGAAGGTCTCGACGTCACCTGGGTTCCGTTCCGCGGCGGTCACGAGATCCCCGACGCGGTCACCAGCGCACTCTCGAAGCTGATCGCCGCCACGCTTCCCGCTACCACGTAGATGCATCTCGCAATCGGGCCCGGGTCGGCAGATAGTCGGACGATGCCGAACCGCAGCGCGAACCCCGCCTCGACGTGACCATCGACGTCGAGAAGACGCCGACGCGCGGGCCGAACCCGGTACTGGCGGCGACCATCGCGGCGGTGGCGATGGTGGCGCAACACGTGATCGGAAAGGCGACGCGCGACGCCCTCTTTCTGTCGCACTTCCCCGCGTCGCGCCTTCCGCTGGTGCTCATCGTGGGTTCTGTGGTCTCGGCGGTGGTCGTATACGGGACGACGCGACTCGTGGGGCGCTTCGGTCCAGCGCGCGTCGCTCCGTTCGCGTTCGCCGCGCATGGCCTGCTCGCGCTCGTGGAGTGGGCGCTGTCCTCGCGCTTCGAAGCGCCCGTCGCCCTGGTCTTCTACGTGCAAACGGTCGCCATCGGTCCGCCGCTCGTCTCGGCCTTTTGGTCGGTGGTGAGCGAGGGCTTCGATCCACACACCGCCAAGAAGGTCATCGGGCGCATCGGCGCCGGCGCTGCGCTGGGCGGAATCGTCGGAGGCGCGATCGCGCTGGGAGCATCCAAGGTCACCACCGTGCCGACGATGTTGGGGGTCGTCGCGCGCTTGAGTGGTGTGTGCGCCTGGGCGACTTCGGCGCTCGCCCGAGGAACCAGCTCCGCCACCTCTCCTTCCCCCGGCGCGCCTTCGCCTTCGGGGCTGACTGCGCTCCGTCGAACACCGTACCTTCGACTTCTTGCGCTGATGGTCTTGCTCGGCGCGTCGACGCAAGGGCTCCTGGAC
>JABFRG010000938.1 GCA_013141295.1 Polyangiaceae bacterium | reverse complement strand
CGTTGGAGACCAGCGAAGGCACGTTGTCGCCCTCGAGGGAGCCGAAGCCCGCAGCCACGCTGGAGACGATGGACGGGATGTCGTCGTCGTCCACCGCACCGAAGGGGCTCGAGTGCGAGATGGCGACCGCCGACTGGGTGGGCAGATCGCCGGGGAGGCGCACCTGGTTGGTGAACGCCTCGGCGTCGACCCGCACGCCGGTGGAGCTGTGCATGGTCGGCGGCTCGTCGATGGCGCCGAAGTTCCCGCTGGGCATCTGCGAAGGCCGTGCCGGCGCGCGCTCGCTGGTCGCGCCGGGGCTCGAGAGCGTGCCGAAGTCCTGGGCCGCGGTGGTGGGGCTCTGGGTGATGCTCGAGGGCGGGCCGAAGCCGGGACCGCTCTGCGTGCTCGGCGAAGGATCGCTCGCGCGGAGGAGCGGCGGCGGCGGCGGGATGTCTTGCTTGCGGGTGGCGTCGGTGAGTGCCGCGGCTTGAATCGCCGCGCCCACCGCCACCACTTCGTCGGGGTTCAAGTCGTCGAGCGGCCGCGAGCCGAAGAAGGCCTCGACCCGGCGCCGCACCAGCGGAATGCGCGTGCTGCCTCCCACCAGGATGACCTTGTCGACCGAGGAAGGCGAGAGGCGCGCCACGCCCAGCGCGTCCTGGGTCGCGGTGAAGGTGCGGTCCACGAGCGGCGCCACCAAAGCGTCGAACTCGGCGCGGTTCATGGAAAACGTCACGTCGAGGGCGCGTCCGCCGACGCCGTAGGCCACCTCGGGGATCTGCACCGTGGCCTCCGGGTGAATCGAGAGGAGCATCTTCAGCTCCTCGGCGCTGGCCCGCAGCCGCTCGTACGACTGGGGATCGCTCCGGGCATCGAACCGGTGCTTGGCGAGGATCTCGTCGGCCATGCGCCAGGCGATGGCCTGGTCCACGTCGTCGCCGCCCAGGAACGAGTCGCCGGCGGTGGCCAGCACCTCGTACACGCTGCCGTTGAGGTCGAGAATCGTGCAGTCGAAGGTGCCGCCGCCGAAGTCGTAGACCGCCACGCGCTCACGGCCGGTGCGCCCGAGGCCGTAGGCCAGCGCCGCCGCGGTGGGCTCGTTGAGGATGCGCATGACCTCGAGGCCCGCCACCCGGCCGGCCACCTTGGTGGAGGCGCGCTGGAGCTCGTTGAAGTGCGCGGGGACGGTGATGACCGCCTTGTCGACGGAGACGCCCACCGCAAGGCTCGCCACCTGGCGGATGCGCCGGAGCACGAAGGCGCTGATCTCCGGGAGGGTGAAGTCCTGGCCGCGCGCGTGCACGATGGGGCCGCCGCCGGGGCCTTCGCGCAGATCGAACGGGAAGCGCGAGCGGGCCTCGGTGATGGTCGGGCTCGAGAACGCGTGGCCGATGAGGCGCTTGATGCTGAAGATGGTGTTCTTCGGATCGATGCGCCGCCGGGCTTTGGCCGCACGCCCCACCAGCACCTCACCACCGGGGTGGAAGCTGACGATGCTGGGGATGAGCCGATCGCCGTTCTCGTCCGCGAGGACGTGCACGCCGCCCCCTTGCACGGTGGCTACGACGGAGTTGGTGGTTCCGAGATCGATTCCGACGACCGTCACCCTTCGAGAACTAGCATCTCGAGGGGGAATCTGCAGGTATTTCGCGCTGCTCGCCGGGCCCTACCGGCGCTCCACCCGGGTCCGCGTACGCTCCAGGGCCTCTCGGAACCAGCGCCGGATGGTCTTCGGGAAGGGCCACATCCACCCGTAGTCCGGGCCCACGTAGCGGTTCACGAGGTAGTCCTCCAGCGCCTCCGCGGCCGGCATGCCGAGCTCCTCGGCGGTGGCGAGGATGGTCTCCTCGTAGGCCTCCCACTCGATGCGTGCGCGGCCGTAGGCGAGGAAGAGCGGAAAGAACGGGAGCAGGTAGTAGAGCGCCATGCCCACGTCGCCCATCCGCCGCCGCTGCCGCAGGTGCACCCGCTCGTGTCGCAGCAAGATGTAGCGGTCCACATCGGCCATCTGGTCCCAGGCGTCGGGGACCCAAAGCTTGCCGAAGAGCACCGTGTGATAGCGTGTAAGATACACGCGTTGACCGCCCAGGGTGACCAGGTAGAGGAAGGTACCGATGGCCCGCTGGAGCCTGCTGTCCCGCTTCTTTTCGATGGAAAATGTGGGAAATTCCTCGCGAATTTCCAGTGCGAAGGCGTCGCTCTTGGGCGTCTCCTTCATCGACGCCTCAGCTTCCGAGGACGTCGCCCTCGCGGACGCCGCGTCCGAGGAACCAGTCGGCGCCGCGCATGGGCTTCTTGCCCTCGAGCTGCACCTCGCGGAGCTCCACCGCGCCTTCGCCGCAGGCCACCACCACCCGCGACTTGTCGCAGAGGACCACGCGCCCGGGGGCGTCGGAAACGGCGGCGTCGAAGATCTGCGTTCGGAGGACCTTGAGCAGCTTGCCTTCGCGGGTGGTGGAGCCGCCGGGCCACGGGTTCATGCCGCGCACGTGGTCGTGGACCGCCTGCGCGGGCTTGTGGAAGTCCACGCGGCCGTCTTCCTTCTTGAGCATCGGCGCGGTGGTCGCCTGGGCTTCGTCCTGCTGCATCGGCGCATAAGCCCCCGCCAGCACCTTGGGGATACCCGTGCGCACCGCCTCGGCACCCAGCGCGGAGAGGCGAGGGGAGAGCTCGCCGGCGGTCTCGTCGGGGCCGATGGGGGTCCGGAAGATCTCCAGCATCGGGCCGGTGTCCATGCCCACGTCCATCTGCATGAGCGTGACGCCGCTCTCCTTCTCGCCGCGTACGATCGCCCAGGTGATGGGCGCCGCGCCCCGGTACTTCGGGAGGATCGACGCGTGCACGTTGATGCACCCGAGGCGCGGCGCGCTGAGCACCTCGACCGGGAGGATGCGCCCGTAGGCCACCACCAGCGCGACGTCGACGTTCTGCGCCAGCACCCAGGCGGCGAACTCACCGGTGCGGAGCTTGGTGGGCTGCGTGACCGGAATGCCGCGCGCCTCGGCCCGCGCCTTCACCGGCGGCGCCGACGCGGTCATTCCGCGGCCCTTGGGGCGATCGGGCTGACAGACGACCCCCACCACCTCGAGGCCCGGGAGATCCGCGAGCGCGTCGAGGCACGGGACGGCGAAGTCGGGGGTGCCGAAGAAGAGCGCGCGCACGAGCCCTCTCAGTTTCCGACTTCGATGGGGGTGGTGGGGCGACCGAACTCGGCGACGTCCCGGAAGCCGACGAGCGGCGTGACCACCTTGAGCGTGTACTTGCCGAGCGGGAGGGGGCCCGCCGGGACGATGCCGTCCTTCACGTACTTGTGTTTGAGCGCATCCCAGGTGACAGCGGCCTTGATGGTGCCGCCCGGCATCAAGGTGATGCGGCCGGTGCGCGCGGGCCCCTCGTCCTTCTTGGTGGTCTTGGGCGCCTTGCCAGCGGGCGTGTCGACGCGCTTGCCACGGGCGTCGGTGGCCTCCACCTCGAAGTGCGGCTTGGGGTCGAGCTTGAAGAACACCGGGACCTTCTCGGAGGTCTCGTTGGTGATGGTGACCTTGAGGTCGACCCGGCCGCCGGGCGCGATGAGCGGGGTCGAGGCGACCACCTTCACTTTGAGGCGGCCGCCCATGTCGCCGGCAGCGTCGGGGTCGGCGTCGCAGTCGCTCTTCGTGAAGAAGTTGGCGACCTCGTCCACGGCCGACGCGATGCAATCG
>JABFRG010001052.1 GCA_013141295.1 Polyangiaceae bacterium | reverse complement strand
AGGTAATGGTGTTTAGGGCGGAGCGGAGGTTGCTCATAGTTCCCATGTCTCACACGTTGAAGCGAAGCGCACGCGTTTTCTGACCGCGGGCGCGGCCCCGGAATATCCTGTTCCCCGGCATTCGCGGTTTGGCGCGATACCCAATTGGGTACTCGAGCGTGTGCTTCTCGAATGACCGATTCGCAATGTTCCGAGCGCGCCACGGCTCACTTCACGCGCGCCACCGCGCACGGCGACGCACGTTCCGCGGAGTCATCGTGCCGAAGGAGGGACTCGAACCCTCACACCCTTTCGGATGGCGGATTTTGAATCCGCTGCGTCTGCCATTCCGCCACTTCGGCCTTGGGGAGCCGAGGCATATCAGAGTCTCCCCGCGGTTGCTACTTCCGGAGCGAACGCTACCGGTGGCGGAGCACGAGCACGAGGAAGACCGCGGCGGCCACCGCGACCCCCAGCGCGAGGAGCACCAGCCACAAGACCGGGCTGCGCTTGCGCTGCACCAGCGGAATGGCCGCCTCCCCGGAGGCGCCAGGCGGGAACGAGCTCTGCCGCGGGTCGAGCGCGCGACCCGGCATGGCCGGAGTGCGCGAGCCTGGACCATGGGCGTGACCGGGCCCCGGACCATGGAGCGCCGGCGTCGACGGACGCTCCACGAAGTCGCGGGCGCTCAACACCGGTGGCTGCGAGCCATGATGCGCGGGCTGCGACGGGGCGGCCATGGGCATCATGCGCGACGACGCCGGCGCGAAGTCGGCGGTGGACATGATGAGGGTGGTCGACTGCTGGGGCATCGGGACGTCGGGCATCTGCGCCAGCGACTCGCTCACGCTGACGCCCGGTCGCATCACCGGCATCTCGAGGCCCATGGCGACGGTGACGCTCGCCTCGGCGATCCACTTGTCGTGGGCCGCCTTCTCTTCGGTGAAGAGCGCCTGCATGATGCCGCCCACCACGTCCTGGTTCACCGCGCGCCCCTCGCTCATGGCCACCCGGTCGAGGGCGACCGACATCTCGGCGGCGTCGCGGTAGCGGGCCTTGGGCTCACGCTGCAGCGCGCGCCGGAGCACGTGCCACAGGTCCTCGGGAAAGCCCTCCACCAGCATCGTGGGGTCCGGGACGTCGGCGGCGTGCACTCGCTCCAGGGTCTCGACGTCGTCCTCGCCCTTGAAGAGCCGGCGGTCGGCGGTGACCTCCCAGAGCGTGGTCCCGAGCGCGAAGATATCCGTGCGCCGGTCGAGCGCCTGCCCCACTGCCTGCTCCGGCGCCATGTACGCGAGCTTGCCCTTCACCATGCCGGCGCGGGTCTTGGAGAGCCGGTTGGCCGCCTTCGCCAGACCGAAGTCGATGATCTTCACGCGCCCGTCGTAGGTGATGAAGATGTTGCTGGCGTTCACGTCGCGGTGGACGATGTTGAGCAGGTTGCCGTGGGGATCGTGGAGCTCGTGGGCGTGGTGGAGCCCCTCGGCGGCGCGGGCGCCGATCCACGCCGCCACGTCGTAGCGCAGCCGTACACCCCGCTCGCGGCAGGCATTCCACACGTGCCAGAGCGACTGGCCGTTGAGGAACTCCATGGCGATGAACAGGCGGTTGCCTTCGGCGCCCAGCTCGTACACCTGCACGATGTTCGGGTGCGACAGGCGCGAGACGATCTTGGCCTCGTCGCTGAACATCGTCACGAACTCGGTGTTCAGGGAGTAGACCTCCTTGATCACCTTGAGCGCGACGAGACGACCGGGAGGCTGAACGGCCTCACGAAGGTGCCCGAGGTAGACGGTGGCCATTCCACCTTCCCCGATCTTTCCTCGAACCTCGTAGCGGCCGAGCCGCTTGGGCATTTTCTCCGTCACCGTGGTAGGACGAACCGTAGCAGGATGTTGAAAACCGGTGCAACGACGCTGCGATAGGGGCTACGCTCGGCACCATGAACGCGCCGTCACTTCGGGGCCTCGGGCTGCTGGTTTTGGGCACTTTTGCCGTGCTTTCCGGGGCCTGCAAGGACCCGGGGGAGAAAAGTTCGACCCTCGCCGCCGAGCACGCGACGTTCCTGGCGACGCTGGTCGACAAGGACGTGGGTGAGGTCGAGCGCGGGCTGCCGGAGGGCGCGAAACGCGCCACCGCGACCTTCGCCGACGGCGCCGGCATCCAGCGCGACCCCCAGCAAGTGCGCAAAGGTCTCCAGAAGATCCAGCGCGACGTGAGCGACTTGCTGGTGGCCAAGTCCACCTTCTTCGCCCTGGTGGACGACAAGGGCATCGCCATCCGCAACAACCTCGAGCCCGACGCCATGGCCGGCAAGGACCTCTTCTCGCTCTTTCCCGCGCTGAAGACGGCCGACGCCACGCCCTTCGTCACCACCGTCGGACAGTTCCCGGAGGCCGCCATCGGCCCGCGCCCGGACCGCACCTGGGTGGCCGGCTGCCCGGTGAAGAAGGACGACGGCAAGATCATCGGCTACTACGTCACCGGCTGGTCCTACCGCGGCTTTGCTCACCACCTGCAGGAGTCGCTCCTGGCGGACCTGAAGGGCAAGCTGCTGGCGGCCGGCGATACCGGCAAGCTGCCTATCCTCTACGTCGCGGTGTTCGATGCGAACGGCGTGTACGCGGAACGCCAGACGCCGGAGATCAACGAGACGACGCTCGCCGGCCTGAAGCTGGGCGAGGCCACCGCGGCAGGTCCGGCGCACGGCGTGGTGAAGGTCACCGAACGCTCCTACGGATGGGCTGCGGCCCGGACGCCGAAGCTCGGCAAGGACACCGGCGTCGCCATCCTCCGCAGCGAGATCTGAACGCTCACTTCTCCGCCGGCGGCTTCTCCGGTTCGTCGACGCCGCTCCGCCCGAGCGTGTGCACCGCGAAGCCAAAGTACGCCACGCCGGCCACCAGCACCAGGGGACCGAAAGCGCCGGCCCGCGTCTCGGTCATGAGCAAGCCGGCGACCACCAGCGCGGCTCCGAGGACGATGCGAGCGCGAAGTGCGGCCATCCTAGCGTCGCCCCTCGCGCGGTCTGTTCGTCCACATGGCCGAAGTATGCCTTTTCTCCTTGCGTGATGGCACCGGTTCTTCGCATATGAACGTGTGCCTCGATTCGCCGCCATCGACGTCGGCTCCAACGCCCTGCGCTTGCGCATCGTAGACGTCGGGAGCGTGGGAAAAGAAAAGGGCGCGCAGGTCACCTTTCAGGAGGTGCTGAGCCAGCGCGCGGCGGTGCGCCTCGGCACCGAGGTGTTCCTCACCGGGTCCATCCCGGCGGCGGCCATCGCCCAGGCGTGCGACGCACTCCGGGATTTCCGCCGGGTCATGGACACCGCCAACGTAGACGCCTACCGCGCCACCGCCACCAGCGCCGTGCGCGAGGCCAAGAACGGCGCCCTGCTGGTGGAGCGCGCGCACCGGGAGACCGGCATCGACCTCGAGATGATCGAGGGCATCGAAGAGGCGCGCCTGGTGCGCCTGGCGGTGACCCGCCGCATCGACCTCGACGACCGGACCGCCCTCCTCATCGACGTCGGCGGCGGCTCCACCGAGTTCACCATCCTCGAGCGCGGGGAGCACGCGTGCTCCCTCTCGCTCCCGCTCGGCTCGGTGCGCCTCCTCGAGACCTATCTCAAGGACGTCGAAACCGTCGACGCCAAGCGGCTGCACCTCCTCGACGAGAGCGTCGACCGCGGCCTGGCGGAGCTACGC
>JABFRG010000254.1 GCA_013141295.1 Polyangiaceae bacterium | reverse complement strand
GCTGGCGTCCGCGTGCTTCGCGGCGCTGGTGGCAGCGGCCTGCTCCTCCGACCCGGTGGACAACCAGGCGGACGGCGGTGGCACCGTGACGCCCGACGGCGGAACGACGGCCGACGCAGCGCCGAAGGCCGACGCGGGGCCGGTGGGGCCGACCTGTGGGCGACTCACGACGCCCTGCAAGGCCGGCGAGAAGTGCGACGGTCCGCTCGATTGCGCCGACAAGATCTGCCGCAGCGGCGTGTGCCAAGCGCCGGCACCGGCCGATGGCATCAAGAACGGCGACGAGACGGACATCGACTGCGGCGGCTCCAAAGCCCCCGCTTGCGCCGACGGCAAGGGCTGCGCGCTCGCGTCCGACTGCACCAGCAGCGTGTGTACCGGCAAGATCTGCCAGGCCCCCACGCCCACCGACGGCGTGAAGAACGGCGACGAGACGGGCACCGACTGCGGCGGTACGAAGGCTCCCAAGTGCGCCACCGGCGAGGGCTGTCTCGCTGACACCGACTGCAACAACGTCAAGTGCGACCTCACCGCCAAGAAGTGCCTCGGACCGCTCCACACCGACGGCCTCAAGAACGGCGACGAGACGGGCGTCGACTGCGGCGGCCCCACCGCGCCCAATCGTTGCCCCACCGGTCAGGGCTGCGTCGCCAACACCGACTGCAACGCCGTGCTCTGCGACGTCGGCGGCACCAACCTGTGCAAGCCCCCCGCCTACGACGACGCCATCAAGAACGGCGACGAAACCGGCGTCGATTGCGGTGGCCCCAACGCTCCGCTGCGCTGCCCCACCGGCCAGGGCTGCCTGACGGACCCCGACTGCGACAACGTTCGGTGCGACACCACCGGCAAGGTCTGCAAGGCGCCGAGCCACACCGATGGCCTCAAGAACGGCGACGAGACAGGCGTCGACTGCGGCGGTCCCACGGCACCCAACCGCTGCGCGGTCGGCCAGGGCTGCGTCGCCACCACCGACTGCAACAACGTGGCTTGTGACGCGGGCGGGACCAACCTCTGCCTCCCGCCCTCGTCCTCCGACGGCCTGAAGAACGGCACCGAAACCGACGTCGACTGCGGCGGCGGTGCACCCACCAACGCGCCGGGCTGCGCTGCTACGAAAAACTGTACTGTACACGCAGATTGCGCCTCCAACGGATGCAACTACGCGAACAAGTGCGCCGAGGCCCCCTCCTGCGCTCCCCATCTGGGTGGCGACACCTGCGGCCGCGGCGAAGTGGGCGCGGCCGGCGCCGTCCACGAATCGTGCTGCGCGTCCCAGCTCCTCCCGAGCGGCACCGCCCGCGTCGACAAGTACGAGATCACCGCCGGCCGCATGCGCGAGTTCATCAAGCGCACCGGTGGCAACGTGCAGGGCTGGGTCGCGGCCAACCGCCCGGCCACCGCGCAGATCTCCGACACCATGGTGCCGTACCTGCCGCTCAGCAACACGACGCCCACCAAGAACATCACCCACTGCGACGAGGCGGGCCAGAACTGCGCCACCAACTCCCGCGGCTTCGGCGTCCTCGACCACCTCGGCAACACGGTCTTCTTCGAAGATCGTCCGTGCCCCAACTGCGGTCAGGGTTGCTGGATCGGCACCGTTGCTGCCGGCGGGTACGGGCACCCCACGTACTGGTGGGACAACGCCACGCAGACCGGTCAGTGGAGCTCGCAGCCCCGCAAGTTCAGCCAGGCCGATCTCGACGTGAAGTCGCTCAACTGCGTCACCCAGGTCCTCCTCGCAGCCTTCTGCGCCTGGGACGGCGGACACCTCGCCACCACCGCCGAGCTCGGCTCCGTGAACGGCGCATGGGGTCCCGCCACCTACCCCTGGGGCAGCAACACCTACAAGGACACGCTCGCCGGCGCCCCGGGACGCACCGCGTACTTCTACTCGGCCAGCAACTTCCTGGTGCCCGCCGCCAACACCAACGGCACCAGCAACCTCGCCAACGCGGTGGCCTACAACTACGCGAACTGGAACCCGTTCTCGCCGGCGCTCCCGCACTTCCGCTACATGTACCCGACCGTTGCGGCGGCCACCTGGGACCAGACCGATCAGGCCTTCGCCATCGCGGCGCCGGGTCGCATGTACAACGACTTCCGTCAGGTGGGCCCTGGTGCCGACGACGGCTACCACGACATCGCAGCCAACCTCATCGAGGCGGGCGGTGACTACACCGGCAGCTTCGACGACGCCAACCACATGGCCTTCCCGCGCGCCAACTGGACCGGCGGTTCCTTCGAGGGCCACGATCCCGGGCGTTCCGGCTACAACCTGAACGTTCTCACCAAGTACGGCAAGATGGGCGGCCGCTGCGCCCGCAACCCGTGATGCCCTAGCCCGGAGCTCGAGTGCGCGCGCCTGCCTTGCCCGGCGCGCCGCTCGGTGCGAGCATCGGACTCATGCGCCGCCTGCCCCTTCACGTGATCGTCGCCTTCCTCGCGGTCCACGTCATCGCCTTCGACGTGCTCGTTCGAAGCCTCGGCTCCGGGGGGCACGTGGGGCGCTTCGTCACCGCCGCCGCCGCGCTGGGGCTCGCGGTGGGCGCCACTGCAGGGTTGCGCGCCAAGACCTGGGGCGTCGGTCTCATGCTGGCGTCGGCCACCTCGTTCTTCGTGGCCGGCGCGCTGGAGATGGGGCCGAGCTTCTTCTACGTAGTGGCCGCCGTGGGAGCTTTTCCGTTCTTCCTCACGGCCCGCTACATGGCGCGCTTCGATCTCGGAGCAACGCTGGCGTTCGCGCTTCTCTCGGGAGCCGTCGGCGTCGGCTCGGCGTTCGCGTGGAACCTCGCCGCGCCGACCATCATCCCCATGTTCCCGCGCTGAGCCTCGAGCCTCAGGCCATCGCCGGAACGCGACTCTGGTGCACGAGCGCAGCCGTCTCCTCCACACGCTTCATGTACGCGTGCCACAGGAAGATGGATGCGGGGAAGAACACCAGCGTGCAGACGCACGCAGCAATGGCGGTTCCCTTGGCCGACGGCTTCGGCGGCCCGGCCACCGAGATCTGCATGCGGTCCATGGCATCGGCCAGCGCGCAGTTCACCACGAACATCCAGTAGTACTGAAAGTAGGGGATCAGCAGGAAGAACGTGGCCTGCGCCGGTGAGATGCGGCTCGACCACATGCGCGAGACGCGCTCCTGCTCCGGTAGCCAGGTCCACATCTTGTGCACCCACACCAGGGCGACGATGCTCTTGGCGTTGATGGCCATCGTCCCGATCATGAAGAGGACCCAGCCCACCACGAACCAGACGATGGGGGGCTCGCGCTCGTTGATGTTGAGCGCGGTGCCGAGCACGAACGTGGTCACGCCCAGGATGACGAAGGTCAGTGCGACGATGCCCGCCGCCAGCACGCCCATGCGATACCCCTTGCCAGGGAGGGGGCCCTGCGGTGCCGCCCCGCTGGCCATACCTTCGCGATAGGCGTGCGGAGGCTGCGCGCCGAACGGGCCGCCGCCATGCGGGGCGTAGGGAGCATGCGGGGGCGGCGCGGCAGGGTAGGGGACGTAGCTCATCGCGGAGGAGGATAGCACGTGCGCCCCGTTCGCCAGGCACCGTGCCGGGAGGCAGCCAGGAACGCGAGCGTCGCTCCGGGAGCGCGCGTCCCCTATACTGAACTTCCATGAAGCTCTTCGATCTCGACCAAGCCGACGTGCGCGCGGCATTCGACGACGGCGCCCCGGCCTACC
>JABFRG010000069.1 GCA_013141295.1 Polyangiaceae bacterium | reverse complement strand
CATCTGGGCCGGTCCGCACCACCTGCTCTACACGGCGCTGCCCGAGTGGGCGCAGACCCTCGGCATGGTCTTCAGCCTGATGCTGTGGGCCCCCAGCTGGGGCGGCATGCTCAACGGCCTCCTCACGCTTCGCGGCGGTTGGTCGCAGCTCCGCACCGACCCGGTCCTCAAGTTCTTCGCGGCCGGCGTCACGTTCTACGGCATGGCCACCTTCGAGGGACCGCTCCTCTCGATCCGTAGCGTCAGCGGCCTCGCCCACTACACCGACTGGATCATCGGCCACGTGCACTCCGGCGCCCTGGGCTGGAACGGCTTCATGGCCGCCGGCATGTTCTACTGGATGATCCCGCGCTTCTACGGCCGCAAGCTCTGGTCCGTGAAGCTCGCCGACTTCCACTTCTGGATCGGCACCATCGGCATCCTGCTCTACGCGGTGTCGATGTGGGTCAGCGGCATCACCCAGGGCATGATGTGGCGCGCGCAGAACGCCGACGGCTCGCTGATGTACCCGACCTTCGTCGAGACGCTCCTCGCCATCAAACCGATGTACTGGATGCGCCTCATCGGCGGCCTCATGTACCTCACCGGCATGATCACCATGGCCTACAACCTGGTGCGCACGGTCGCTGGCGCGAAGATGGTCGTCACCACCGTCGAGGTCGTCCGTCGCAAGCCCGCGCCGGAGATCGCCTGGACCAAGCTCATCTTCTCGACGCCCATCATCCTCACCGTCGCCGTGCTCGGGCTGGCCACTGCCGGCGCGCTGGGCAACATGTACGCGGGTCTCTTCTTCATCCTGGTGGCCGGCACCGTGGGCATCCTCGGCGTCCTCGCCATGCAGTCGGCGAAGAAGGACGGTCGCGGCGGCCACTGGCACCGCTTGCTCGAAGGCCGTGCGCTCATCTTCGTGGTGCTCACCGCCATCGCCGTCATCGCCGGCGGCGTGGCCGAGCTCGTCCCCGCGCTCATCGTGCGGCCGGCCGAGATCGCCAAGAACGAGGTGACGCCCTACCGTCCCCTCGAGCTCGAAGGCCGCGACATCTATCTGCGTGAGGGTTGCTACACCTGCCACTCGCAGATGATTCGCCCGATGCAGTTCGAGGCCAAGCGCTACGGCGCACCCTCGGAGATGAAGGAATCGGTCTACGACCACCCGTTCCAGTGGGGCTCCAAGCGCACCGGACCGGACCTCGCCCGCGAGGGCAGCAAGTACCCGAACCTCTGGCACTACCGGCACATGAAGAACCCGCGGGAGATCACCGACGGCTCCAACATGCCGCCCTACGCCTTCCTCACCACCGAGACCTTGGACTTCTCCAAGACCGCGAACAAGCTGGCGTCGATGCGTGTGGTCGGTGTGCCCTACACCGATGCGCAGATCGCCAACTCCGACAAGGACGCGCTCGCGCAAGGCAAGGTCATCGCTGCCGACCTCGCCGCCAACGGCGTCACGGTGGCGCCCGACACGGCCATCGTCGCCCTCATCGCCTACCTGCAGCGGCTCGGACACGAGCCGCCGAAGGCCGCAGCCCCGCCGGTCGCGGTCAAAGAGAACTAGGCCTTCGCCGGAGAATCACCATGTTGCGCGAATTCATGACCAAGACGCCCATGCTGGGCCTGCCCATCATCACCCTGTTCCTCTTCATCACCATCTTCACCACCGTGTTCCTGCGCGTGATGTTGAGAAAGGAGACCTCCTACGCCGCGGCCGAGAGCCTGCCCCTGGAAGACGGCGACGACGTTTCGCGAAAGGACGCGCCATGAGCACGGAGCCCAAGAAAACCGAGCCGCAGTCCGGAGAAGATCGCGTCATCCATGAGGTCGACGGCATCCAAGAGTACGACAACCAGCTGCCCAACTGGTGGCTGGCCACGCTCTTCATCACGGTGGTCTTCGGCGTGGGCTACTTCTACGTCTACCACCAGGCCCAGCTCACCGACCTGCCCAACGCCGCCTTCCAGAAGGAGTCGGAGCGTCAGGCCGCCGAGGAGGCCAAGCGCACCGGCGTCGTCACGTCGGCCGCGCTCTTGTCGCTGTCGCGCGACGGCACCAAGGTCTCCGAGGGGAAAGCCACCTTCGAGAGCACCTGCGCCGCGTGTCATCGCGCTGACGGTGGCGGCAACATCGGGCCCAACCTCACCGACGGCTTCTGGCTGCACGGTGGGAGCCCGGAGAACATCTACACCACCATCTCCAAGGGGGTCGCCGACAAGGGCATGGCCGCTTGGGGACCCCAACTCGGGTCGGACCGCGTGCAAGCGGTCACGGCCTACATCTTGACCCTGCGCGGCACCAACGTTGCAGGTGGCAAGGCGCCACAAGGTACAGCGGAGAACTAAGCTCGTTATGTCCAGTCCCAAGCATCTGCCGGTCATCGATGGTCACGTCGCGGAGAGCTCGCTCCAAACGGACGGCTCGCGGAAGCGGATCATCCCGGCAGATGTGACGGGACCGTTCATGCGCTGGCGGCGCGCGGTCTTCCTCCTCCTCATCGGCGTCTGGATCGCCCTCCCGTGGATTCCGGTGCGAGGTCGCCCTGCGGTCTTCCTGGACGTGGAGACCCGCTCGTTCTTCCTCTTCGGCCTGTCGTTCAACGCCCAGGACACCTGGCTGCTGTTCTTCCTCCTGGCCGGATTCTTCTTCGCGCTGGTGTTCGCCACCGCGCTCCTGGGCCGGGCCTGGTGCGGATGGGCATGCCCGCAAACGGTGTTCCTCGAGGGCATCTTCCGCCCCATCGAGCGCCTCGTGGGCGGCACCCGTGAGCAGCGGATGAAGGGCATTCCCGGCGCCAAGCGGGTGGTCCTCCACGTTCTCTACGTGCTCTCGGCCATGCTGGTGGCCCACATCTTCGTCAGCTACTTCGTCTCGCTGCCGCGGCTCTTCTCGATGATGCGCCACGCGCCCACCGAGCACCCCGAAGCGTTCGCCTGGATGATCGCCATCACCGGCGTCTTCTACGGAAACTTCGCCTGGTTCCGCGAGCAGTTCTGCGTGGTCATGTGCCCCTACGGTCGCATGCAGTCGGTGCTCCTCGACGACAGCTCGCTCATCGTCGGCTACGACGAGAAGCGCGGCGAGCCCCGCGGCAAGAAGGGTTCCACCACCGGTGACTGCGTCGACTGCAAACGCTGCGTCGTGGTGTGCCCCACCGGCATCGACATTCGCAACGGTCTCCAGCTCGACTGCGTGGCGTGCACCGCCTGCATCGACGCCTGCGACGAGATCATGATCAAGCTGGATCGCCCCAAGGGCCTCATCCGCTACGACTCCCAGGAGGGCCTCCGCGGTCACAAGACCCGCTGGATTCGCCCGCGCACCATCGCCTACGCCATCTTCTTCGTGGCCGGCGGCGTGGTCGCCTTCTTCGCCGCCCGCACCCGGGAGCCGTTCGAGGCCAACGTGCTCCGGCTACCGGGTGCACCCTACACCCATCAGGAAGGCAGCCTTCGCAACAGCTTCGAGGTTCACCTGGTGAACAAGGAGAGCCACGCTGAGCACTACACGCTGAGCGTGGAGGTCGACCCGGGCTACCAGGCGGTGATGCCCATGAAGACCATCGAGCTGCAGGCGCAGTCCGCGCAGCGCATTCCGGTGTTCGTCTCCGTCCCCGACGGGGACTTCCACGGAGAGACGGCCGTCAAGGTGCACATCGTGGCCGAGGGCTCGAAGACCCGCAAAGACACGGCGGTTCGGTTCTTGGG
>JABFRG010000156.1 GCA_013141295.1 Polyangiaceae bacterium | reverse complement strand
GCGCCGAGGTGAGGCTGCCCACCGAGATCTTCGCCACTTGCTCCTGCACCGCCGCCACGTAGCCGGGATGGGAGTGCCCCAGCGCGTTGACGCCGATGCCCCCGATGAAGTCCAGATGGGCATTCCCGTCGACGTCGGTGATGAGGCTACCCACCGCGTGCGAAGCCACCACGCCGCTCGAAGTGGCATATCCCTGCAGCCCCGGCGCCGCCACCAGGTCCTCCTCGAAGCGGAGCGCGAGGCTCTTGGGCCCGGGGACCTTGGTGATCAGGTTGGGCTTCTGGTCCGGCGGGTGCGTCGGACGCGACAGACCTGGGGCGGGGACGGAGCGATTCATGTTGCAGAAGCCTTCTTGGGATGGGCGAATACGAAGTAGCGATGCAGCGGGTAGTTCCATCCCAGGGAAACCACCACCGCCACCAGGGCGCGAGCCAGGACGTACGGCACGCCGAAGGCGCGCGTGAGCAGCGACTCGCCGGCGGCGTTCCAGAGCGCCGAGGCCACGGAGACCAGCGCGTAGCGAAAGCCCTGCGCCGGCGCCCGCGCCCGGACTTCCGATTCGCCTCGCCGGAACACGAAGCGCCGAGCCAAGGTGAAGTTCACGATGCCGCCGAGCAGGGCGCTGAGCAAGGTGGCGATGCCGGGACGCAGGCCCACCACGCTCACCAAGAGAATCATCGTCCCGAAGTCGACCACCGTGGTGATGACCGCCGCCGCCTGGTGCAAGAAGAGAGTCCACGGATCGCGCAGCACGCCGCGCTCGGTTTCCACGGAGGTGTCGGTGCTCATCGGCCCCTCCCCTCCACCGCCTTGGCGATGGCCCAGAAACGCCGGGCCGCGGAGACGTTGCCGACCGCCGCCACCAGACCGAGAGACGCGTAGAGCGGCGCGAGCGCGAGCGGGCTCGGTAGCGGATGACCGCTCAGCTGCGCGACCAGCGGCACGAGCGCTGCGCCGCCACCCAGGTAAACCGCACGCTCGGCGCGCCGCATGGCCCCCCGCGGCGGCTCGACCCGCAAGGCCTCGGCTTTGGCGGTGGCGTAGCTCACCAGGATCGACGCCTGCAACGCCAGGAGCGTCACCACCAGCGCCGGGAGCTCGCCCCGCAAGTACACCGCGACCCCGAACAGATAGGCCATCTCGTTCACGCGATCGACGGCGGCGTCCAACACCTCGCCGGCGTCCGAGGCTTTCCCGGTGGCCCGCGCCAGCTGCCCATCGAGACCGTCGAACAGCGAGGAGATGGCCGCGAGGAACGCGCAGAGGCCGAAGAGCCCCATGGCAGCGGCCACCGCCGCCGCCACGCCGAGCACCAGGGAGACGAAGGTCACCTGGTTGGCGGTCACGCCCAGGCGCGCGAGGACCGAGACCACCGGCGCGAGAACCCAATAGAAAAAGTCCACCGCCGATCGCCCCAGGAGCACCGAGGACCCCGCCTGCGTCGCCCGCACGGTGGAGGGAGCGCCCGCGGCGCGCACCGCGAAGACCAGCGCCAGCACCAGCATGAGGCCCAGCAGGGAGGCCGGCAGGAAGAGGTCCAGAAGGGCGATCATGCGCTGCAGTCGACGGCGATGGCGCGCCCCTCCTCGCTGGCGGAGCGGTAGCAGGCCTCGATGACCCGCATGCAGGCGATGGCGTCGCGAGCCGTCTCGGGAACCAGATCGCGCTCGCGCATGGCCCGCGCGAAGTCGCCGAAGACCGAGGTGAACCAGGCCTCGTGGCTGGCGCTCATCCAGTGCGAGGCCACGCTCTCTTCCCTCGTCTCCCAGCGGTAGCTGCCGGGGGTGCCGAAGCGGAGCGAGAGCTCGAGCTTGTCGTCCTCGACCCGCAGCCCGCCGCCGCTTCCGTGGATGGTGTAGATGACCTTGCGGTTGCCGGCGCGCCAGGTGAGGTGGCAGCGCACGATGCCGCTCGGGAACGTGAGCTCGCAGGCCACGTCGTCGTCGGTGGCGCTCCCACCGGGCGCGTGCGCCGACCGGAGCATCCGCGCCGACACCTTGGTGGGGTAGGCGCCCATCCACGCGAAGGCCACGTAGAAGGTGTGGCTCCCGTGGTCCATGAGGATGCCGCCGCCGGAGATCTCCGGCTCTCGGCGCCAGTCGGGCCGCCACTCGGGCACGCCGCGGGCGTGGGTCGAGCGGAACGTGCTCAGGGTGGCCATGTGAATGTCGCCCAGGGCACCCTCGTCGAGGAGCCCCTGCACCCGCTTGAGCACCGGCGCGTGCGTGTAGTTGTGCGAAGGGTAGAACACCCGGCCGCTCTTGCGCGCCAGCGCCACCAGCTCGTCGGCGTCGGCGGCGCGGGTGGTGATGGGCTTTTCGCAGAGGACGTGCAAGCCGCGCTGGAGCGCCGCTCGGGCCAGCGGCGCGTGGGTCGCCGGCGGCGTGCAGATGTCGACGAAGGCCAGGCGCTTCGAGAGCTCGCTCTCGAAGAAGGATTCGGCGCTGTCGAAGATGGCGACGCCCGGCAAGGCCTGCGCCGCCTTCTCCCGACGTGCCGGATGGGTGTCGACGACCGCGTCGATGCCCAGATCGTTACTCTGGGTATAGCCGCGCGCGTGACCCTGTTCGCCGATGAAGCCGTAACCGATGAGGGCACCGCGCTTCATGGCGTTTCACTCTGCGGCGTGGGCGAACGCGGTCTCTTCGAGGCCGCCCAGGGAACGCAGCGTGCGGCGAAGGGTATCGTACTGCCCGAAGAGATCGTGCTCGGCGCGGCGACTGCGGGTCATGGGGCTCTTGAAGTAGAACGAGAGCCACTCCTGCATGCCGCTCATGTCCGCGCGCTGGGCGAGGTCCATGAGGAGCGCCAGGTCGAGGACGATGGGCGCCGCCAGGATGGAGTCGCGGCAGAGGAAGTTGAGCTTCATCTGCATCGGGTAGCCGAGCCACCCGAACAGATCGATGTTGTCCCAGCCTTCCTTCTGATCGCCCCGCGGCGGGTAGTAGTCGATGCGAACCTTGTGGTGGAACTTGCCGTAGAGCTCCGGCTGATCTTCGGGCTCGAGGATGGAGTCGAGCACGCCGAGCTTGGTCTGCTCCTTGGAGCGGAAGTTCTCGGGATCGTCGAGCACCTCGCCGTCGCGGTTGCCGAGGATGTTGGTGGAGTACCACCCGTTGAGACCCAGCTGACGAGCCTTCAGCGCCGGCGCGATGACCGTCTTCATGAGGGTCTGGCCGGTCTTGAAGTCCTTGCCGGAGACGGCCACCGACATCTCACGAGCGAGCTCCAGCGCCGCCGTCGACTCGACGCCGAGGTTGGGCGAGCCGTTGGCGAAGGGAACGCGCTCCTTGAGACACGCCCACGCGTACATCTGCGCCGGCGAAATACTGGGATCGTTCTCCCGGAGCCCGCGCTCGAAGGAGCGCACGGACTCGTGGACCGCGCCGAGCGGCAGGTACTTCTCCGTGGAACCGCACCACACCGCCACCGCGCGGTCGGCGCCCTTCTGCTTGATGAACCCACGGATGTCGCTCTGGAGCGCCTCCACCAGCTCGGCCTTGCTCTTGCCGCGCTTCACGTGGGTGCCGTGCAAACGGCTCACGTACTCGGGGTAGAACACCGCTTCCATGGGCCGCACTGCGGCGAGCTCGTCGGCGACGAGGTCGAGGTGCTCCTTGGAGAGCACGTCGGCGTGCCGCGCCGCCGCGAGCGCGTCTTCCGGAAACAGGTCCCACCCGCCGAACTCCACGTCGCTCAACGACGCCAGCGGGAGAACGTCCTTCCAGGCGCGCGCCTCGTCGTGCACGCGCACGCGCCCGAGCTGGGTGAGCGAGCCCACCGGCGCGCCGAGCCCGCGGCGCGCAAGCATGACCCCGGCCATCGTGGTCGTGGCCACGGCCCCCATGCCGGGCATGAGGACGGCGAGCTTCCCGCTCGCGGCTCTTGGGGCTTTGCGAGACTGGGCGTGGCGAGTGGACGGGGTTGGATTCATGGGGGGACTCCCTGGACAAAAAAAGGAGCGCCGGGCCGACGGAAACGTCCGCGGCAGTTCGCGCTCTCCCGATGCGTGATTTAGTTCACCGGTAGATGATCAACAGCTTGTCGATCTACCGTTGGACAATGCGATGCCGGATCGCGGCAGCGCGTTGCGGTTTTTCTGCACAAATTGAGGGTCGAACGACCCGTTCGGAGATAAGGTTGTGTTCACCGGCGCTTAGCGCGACCGCGCCGGAGCCCGATTGCCCATGGGACGCCTCGACCTTCAACGACGACAGCATTACAGCGACGCCATCGACGAGCTCTCGCGTCGCTTCAGGGGCGCGCCGCACCGCGCGATGATGGCCATCTTCGACGTCGTTTCGACGCGAGATTTGTTGCTGCGGTTCGTGGCCATGCGGGTCGAGCGTCAAGGTTTGTCCTTCGCGGGCTTTCAGATCCTGATGCTGCTTTCGAAGGAGCCGGCAGCGCAGTGTCCGATGCACCTGCTCGCGGATTGGTTGTTCGTCTCCCGGCAAAACGTCACCGGCGTGGTCGACGTCCTGGAGCGCAAAAATCTCGTGATTCGCCGGCCTTCGGAATCCGACCGCCGGGTCAAGCTGGTGGCCCTCACGGACGGCGGCTTCGCGGCCCTCGAGCGCATCGTGCCCGAGCACTTCGACGCGACGCGACATCTCTTCGGCGAGATGACCGACGACGAGCTCGCCGATCTCCATCGCGTCCTCAGCAAGCTCCGCGAACGTCTGCTGGTGGTGGGCCCCACGCTCGAGCCCAACTTCCCCGGCGAGATGCCGCTGCCGCTCAAGGCACGGCTCGCGGCCCTCGAGGACGGCGAGCTCGAGTGCCCCTCCCTCGGCCTGGTGCCGCCGCCGGCCGAGTCTTCGCCGCGCAAGCGCGCTCGCGCACCACGCGCGCCCGCCCGTCCACGCGCTCGCTGACGACGCGGTCGCGCTGCAGGCAACTTGCCGCGATGCACGCTCTCTTGCACCATGGGAGCATGCGCTTCGCGTGGGCCTCGTTCGTCGTCGTTGGCTGCGTGTCCGGTCTCGCCGGATGCGCGGGCGGCGCCGCCGAGTCCGCGCCCAACGGACCGAGCTCGGTGGTCATCGCGCCGCCCTCGAGCACCACCGCGCCCGACGGCAAGAACACCGGCGGTCCCTCGGGATCGCCCGACTTCGTCGTGTGCAGCCCGAGCCGCACCCACGACCCACTGGACCGAGAAGCCCTGAGCCAGGCGCTCACGGAAGCGTCGCAGCACCTCGAGAGCTGCGCGTTCCCGCAAGGGCCGCGAGGGCCTGGCCAGGTGCGCATCGAGCTCGACCCCACCGGCTGCGTTTCCAGCGCCGTGGTGGAGACGCCGCGCTTCCACCAGACCAGCGCCGCCTCGTGCCTGGAGGATCTGTTCCGCCACGTGGTGATCCCGCCCTTCGCGCCGGAAGGGCGCCCGGTGCGCATCACCCACACCTTCGTGCTCCGCGACAAGGCAGAGTGATCGGCCCTGCCTGCGCGAGCGGCGTTTGTCAACGTTCGCGAGCGGGCCTCCGGCGGCGGAGGAAGAGTTGCGGAATGTACTCGGCCTTGCGACACTCGCATTGTGAAGCGCACCGCCTTGCAGCTCTCCGCGACCGCCCTGGGTCTCGGCATCGGGCTCGCCATCGTGACCCCCCTCGCGCCCCTGGCCCACGGCGACGCGCGCCCCTCCACCATCTCGGTAGACGAGATCAAAGACGGCATGAAGGGCTACGGCCTCACCGTCTTCAAGGGCACGGAGCCGGAGCGCTTCGACGTGGAAGTGGTGGGTGTGCTCCACAACTTTCGGCCGGCCCAGGATCTCATCCTGGTGAAGACGCCCCACCCGCGGCTCAACATCACGAAGAACGTGCGGGGCATGAGCGGGAGCCCCATCTACTTCGACGGCCGGCTCGCGGGCGCCTACGCCTACAGCTGGGCCATGTTCCAGACGGAGCCGGTGGCGGGCGTCACTCCCATCGCGCCGATGCTCACCGAGATGCGCCGCGCCATCCCCGCAGGCTTCTGGCCCCTCGAAGGCGGAGGACCGCTCCCGACCGCGCCCACCAAGCGCGCACCCCACGCGAGCCGCGAGCCCACCGAGTTCCAGGGAGAGCCGGGCACGTACGATCTCGAGACCCACGGCAAGCAGCTGGCCGCGCGCTTCGCGCCGGATCCCGGGCGGCCGCTGATTCCGGTGGCCACCCCCATCATGATCGGCGGCGTCGGTGAGCGCACCCAGGCCTTCGCGAGAAACCTGTTCGCGCCGCTGGGTCTCGAGCCCATGCAAGCGGGCGGCGGCCAAGGCTCGAGCGTGGGCGCGCCGGAGCACTTCGTCAACGGCGGCTCCCTCGGCGTGTCGCTGGTCTCCGGCGACGTCTCGTTCTTCGGGCTCGGCACCGTGACCCACGTCGAGGGGCGCAAGCTCTGCGGCTTCGGTCACCCGATGATGGAAGCCGGCGCCACCGCGCTGCCCGCCGCCATCGGCCGGGTGCACTGGATCTTCGCCAGCGATCAGCACTCGTCGAAGATCGGCGAGTCGGCGCGACCGCTGGGCGCGCTCATTCAAGATCGCCAGAGCGCGGTGGTGGTCGACGAGACCAAGACCGCGCCCACCTTCCCGCTCACCGTGGAAGTGAAGGGAGCCGAGGGCGCACCCAAGACCTCCTGGAAGATGCTGGTGGCGGAAGAGAAGTTCATGGCCCCCGGTCTCCTCGCGGCCGCATTGAGCGGCGCCCTCGAGGCCACCACCAACGAGCGACGCGACGTGAGCTGGAAGCTTTCGTCGAAGGTCACCGTCCGCGGCTACGGCACCACCGAGCTCGAGGACGTGGGCATCGCGGTGGGCGGCATGCCCGACGCTGGCGACTGGGCACGCGCGCGGGTGGTACGCACCGTGGGCGAGGTCCTGAACAACCCCTGGGAGAACTCCCACATCGAGCGGGTGGAGACCACGCTCACCGTGCAGTATACACGCGACGTGTACCAGCTGCGCGGCGTCGACGTGCTCGACCCGGTGGTCGATGCCGGTCAGCGCGCGCGGCTGGTCCTGCGGCTTTTGCCCTTCTCCGGAGCGCCCATCTTGCGGACGGTGGAAGTGAAGATGCCCGAGGAGCTCGCGGGCAAAGAGGTGGAGGTGGAGATCCTCCCCGGCTACGAGACCGTGCCGGAGACGCCCGCCCCGGAGAGCCTCACCCAGCTCCTCTCCAACGCAACCCGCGTCTCGCAGCCGCGAACGGTGGTGCTGCAGATTCGCCTCCCATCCCAGGGGGTCACGTACCAGAAGCACGTGGCCACCCGTTTGCCCCCGTTTGCCCTCGATGCACTCCGCACGCAAAGCTCCGACGTCGGCCCCGAGGCCTTCGCCGCCTTCGCGCGCACCGTCGTTCCGATGGAGCGCTTCGTGGATGGTCGCGACAAAGTGAAGATCAAGGTGCGCCCCCGATGAAGAATGTCTTGGCTCGCGTGTTCTCCGTGCCCCGCCTCCCTCGAGCGATCCGCGTCGCTCCGGCGCTCGCCTTGGCCCTGCTGCTGCCCGGCGTCGCCGGCGCGGTGGGCACCCGCACCTTCCAGCTCGATACCCTCGAGAAGCTCTCCGGCGGAGAGCTCAAGGGGGTGGCGGTGGGCTCCGACGGCGTGGTCCGTCCCGGCCTCTCTCTGGGCAATACCCCCCTCACCGACGCCAGCACGGTGTTCTCGGCGCTCACCCTGGGCGACGGCAGCGTCCTCCTGGGAACGAGCCCCAGCGGCAAGATCATGCGCGTCCAGGGCGAGCAGTCGACGCTCTACGCCGATACCGGCGCGCTGGCGGTGACGTCGCTGGTGCAAGGCCCTGGCGGTTCTGTGTATGCTGCAACCATTCCCGACGGCAAGATCTTCAAGGTCACGCAGGGGAAGGCCGACCTCTACGCCACGCTTCCGGGTGCGGGTCACGTGTGGGCGCTCGCGGTGAGCAAGGGCAGCCTCTTCGCGGCGGCCGGCCCCGACGGTCGGGTGTTCAAGGTCGAGGCGGGCAACGCGAGCTCGGTGTACTTCAAGAGCGACGAGCCCAACCTGGTCTCCCTGGTGGCCGATTCCAACGGCGATCTGCTGGCGGGCTCCAGCGGCAAGGGCATTCTCTATCGCATCAGCGGGCCGGGTCGGGCCACGGTGGTGCAAGACTTCGCCGGCGACGAGGTGAAGGCGCTGGCGGTGAGCCCCAAGGGCGCGGTGTACGCCATCGTCAACGAGTACACCGAGCCCCCGGAGCCTCCGCGCCGCAGCCCGGTCGCCGGTTCGCGCCCCCCCGGCCCCAACGGCGCGTCACGGCCTCGCCCGGGCAAGGGTGCGCTCTACCGCATCGACGGCAAGGGCCGGGTCGAGCGGCTCATGCGCCACGACGAGTTCCACTACATGTCGCTGGCCCTGGACGACGCGGGCGAGCCCTACGTGGGTACCGGCAACGAGGGACGCGTCTACACCGTCGACGACGCCCACGCCGTGACCCTGGTGGCCGACACCGACGAGCGACAGATCGGCGCCCTGGCCATTCACGGCACCAGTGGCTTCGTGGCGGCCAGCGATCCGCCGGTGCACCATCGCATCCTCGGCCGCGGTGGCAACGATGCCCTGTGGATCAGCAAGGCGCTCGACTGCACGCTCCCGGCGCGCTTCGGTGCCCTCTCCTTCCAGACCACCGGCGGCGTCGAGATCTCGACCCGGTCCGGCAACACCCAGGCCCCCGACGGCACCTGGAGCGGGTGGACAACCGTCGGCCAGAGCGGCCAGCGCGTGGCGAGCCCCGGCGCGCGCTTCATCCAGGTGCGCGCGCGGCTCCGCGACGGTCGAGCGTCACTGAGCGGGCTCACCGTGCCCTTCGTGACCGAGAACATGCGCGCCGTCGTCACCGACGTGACCGCGGCGCCCAAGGGAATCAACCTGGTGCGCGAGCCGGTCTCTACCCTGCCCTCCACCGGCGGCGACACGCCCAAGCACGACGCCACCGTGCGCCTCACCTGGCGCGTGGAGAACCCGGACAGCGACGCGCTCCGCTATCGGGTGGCGTTCCAGCGCGACGGGCAAACGCTGTGGCGCGACCTTCTGCGCAACGAAGAGACGCTCACCAAGACCGAATACGACTGGGACACCGGCGCGCTGCCCGAGGGCAAGTACCGGGTGCGGGTCGAAGCGTCCGACGAGTTCGTGAACCCGCCGGGCGACGCGCAGAAGCACGCGCTGGTGTCCGAGCCGTTCCTGGTCGACAACACGCCGCCGGTGTTCCGTGCGGTCGAGGTGCGTGGGCGCCGGCTCACCGCGCAGGTGCAAGACGGCCTCGGGCCGGTGGTGCGCGTCGAGCTCTCGGTCGACGGTCGCAGCGACTTTCGCCCGCTCGGCGCCAAGGACGGTCTGTTCGATTCCGCCGACGAGTCGGTCGATGCCGACGTTTCCTCACTGGTACCAGCCGGCCCCCACATCGTGACGATTCGCGCCTTCGACGCCGCGGGGAACGCCGCCATGGTCGAACGCGAGGTCAACTGACCAAGCGGCGCATCGTGCCGCACGAAACCGCCGACTTCGCCGAACCGCGACAGCCCGATCGCGGTGCTTGGTCGCCGCTGCACCCCTTGCCTTCCGAGCAAGGGTGCGTTTCCCGCAAAAACGTTCGATTTTGTGGCGAACCCGACTAAGAAGGCTCAAGCTTAGAGTCAGGCACGAGACGTGAAGGTAACGTGCCCAACCCCCGTGCTTACGATGTCGCGCTTCGTCTGGATTATCCCCTCGCTCGGTCTGGCCGCGTGCTCCGCGCTGTCGTCCAACGAATTTGCTCCATCCGGAGGGAACGAGGGGGACAACCCCATCTCGCGCGCGGACGCCGGGCCCTCCTACGACGCGCGAACCGACGCGGCCGCCGGCAAGGCCGGAAGCCCGCTCTGCCACCTCGACGACACCACGTGCTCGCCGGACTACGGATCGTGCGAACCGCCCTCGTCCGGTGCCGACGGCGGGAGCGACGCGTCGATTGCCGACGCGACGGTGGCGCCCCCCACCGACGCCTGCCGGCTGATGTCGCAGGGCAAAGACGTGGTCGCCCAGTGTGCACCGGCAGGCGCGGCAACCGACGGCGCCAAATGCACCGACGCCGCCGACTGCGCCCCGGGCTTCGAGTGCACGCGCATGGGAGGCATGGCCGAGGGCCAGTGCCGCCACTACTGCTGCTCGGGTACCTGCGACAACCCCGCGTCGAGCGGTGGCAAGACCTTCTGTGACGTGCAGTTTACACGCGATTCGAGCCTGAAGGTGCCGGTTTGCATGCCGGTGAAGTCGTGCGAGCTCCTCAAGGCCGGCGCCTGCACCAAGGGCGAGACGTGCGCGGTGGTCCGCGAGGACGACGGCACCACCGGCTGCGTGGAAATCGGCCCGGCGTTGGTCGGGCAGTCGTGCGACGAGGTGCACTGCGGCGAAGGCCTCACCTGCCTCGGCAAGGCGGGCGCACGGCGATGCCTGAAGCTGTGCAAGGACGGCGTCACGACCTGTGCCCCGGGTGAGCGCTGCCTCTCGAGCCCGCCCACCTTCAAGGACTCGGGCCTCGGCGTGTGCGTGAACCCCAACGCGACGCTCTAGCCCGGATATTCATGGGCGGGTTGGCGAATGGCACGAGGCACGGGAAAGGCGGGCGCACGCCGGATCGCAGACCCGAGACGGACTGTTGCTCCTTCGCAGGGTCGAGAACCGCCGTACGCCCGAAGTTTCCCGATGCATCGTGACATGCAGCCCCGGAACCATGAATAATCCGGGCTAGTCAGGGGGCGGAAACCGACGGCGCGGTGAGGGCGCGCCGGATGGCCGCGGCGAACTCGGTGGCGTCGAAGGGCTTGTGGACGATCTCCCGAACGCCGAGCTGCGCCAGTGCCTGCTCGAGCGCCTCTTCCACCCGACCCGAGAGCAAGATCACGGGCATTTCCGGACGGAGGCCGCGCACCTCGGTGAGAAGCTCGAGGCCCGAGAGGTCCGGCATGCTGTGGTCGGTCGCTACCAGCGCGTAGCGCTCCGGCGCCTCGCGAAACGCGGCGAGCGCGTCGGCCGCGCGAACGAACCCGGTGACCCGGTAGCCAAGACGCGTCAGCAAGCGCTCGGCGAGGCGGACGATCGGCTCTTCGTCGTCCACGAACAGCACGTGCTCGCCCAGCCCGGGCACCACCTGGCTCGGCGGCGCCTCCGAGCGCGCCATGCTCTGCGCCACCACCGGCAAATACAGCTCGAAGACCGTGCCCGCGCCCGGCTCGCTCTTGGCGGCGATGGCGCCCTCGTGCGACTGCACGATGCCGTGAACCACCGAGAGCCCGAGCCCGGTGCCCTTCCCGGATTCCTTGGTGGTGAAGAACGGCTCGAAGATGCGCTCCAGCACCGCCGGGGTCATGCCGTGCCCGGTATCGCGCACGAAGAGCCTCACGTAGTTGCCTGTGGAGATGCCGCCCAGGGCCCGCGCCGACTCCTCCGAAAGCACGGTCTGGTCGAGACGAACGTCGATGCGACCGGGCCGCCCCTCGAGAGCGTGCCACGCGTTGGTCCCCAGGTTCACCACCACTTGCTGGATCTGGATGGGGTCGGCGAGCACGTGTCCCACCGGGCTCTCCGCTTCGAAGGAGAGGCGCACGTTCGCCGGCAGCGTCGAACGCAAGAGCTCCAGGCTCTCCCCCACCACCGCGCTCAGGGAAATGACCCGCCGCTCGTGCCGCTGCCGGCGCGCGAACGTCAGGATCTGCCGCACCAGCGCGCGCGCCCGTTCGCTGGCCTTCACCACCTCCTGGAGCAGGTCGGCAGCCGGGTGATTGGGGCCCAGCTCCTCGGAAGCCAGCTGCGTGTTGCCGAGAATGGCCGCCAGGATGTTGTTGAAGTCGTGGGCGATGCCGCCGGAGAGCTGCCCGAGCGAGTCCATCTTCTGCACTTGCCGCAGCTGCGCCTCGAGCTTGGCGCGCTCGGCGGCGGCGCGCTTCTTCTCGAAGAACGCGCCGAGCTGACGCCCGATGACCCCGAACATCGAAGACAGGCCCGCGTCGGCCCGTGGCGACTGACCGAGAAAGTCGATGACGCCGGTCACCTCGGAGCCATGCAGGATGGGGAACGCCAGTGCTCCGCGAAGGCCCGAGGCCAGGGCGACGTTGGTGCGAAGGTAGTTGGGGTCGGTGCGCACGTCGACCAGGAGCGGTTCGCCCGAGTCCCACACCCGGCCCGGCAGGCCGACGCCGCGCGCGAAGGTGAGCGAGCGCGAGACCCGAGAAAGATCGCCGAGCGGCAACGATGGGCGGTGCCACACGTCGGCGCAACGAAGCAGGTTGGCCTCTGCGTCGACGACCCAGATGGCGGCGAACTCCCAGCCCTCGGACTCGCAGAAGGCCTCCATGATCTTGGGGCCCGCTTCGGCGAGCGACTCGGCCTCGACCAGCACCCGGCTCACGCTGTTCTGCGTGGCCAGGCGCCGCTCGGCCTGGCGCATCTCGGTGATGTCGAAGCACGCGCCCACGCGGCGGGCGGGCACCGGTCCCGACGGGGTCTCGCGAAAGAACGTCTGAAAGCTCCAGGAGAGCCAGCGCACCTCACCGTCGGGACGCAGCACGCGAATCTCCACCCGCGTGCTGTCGCCCGCAGCACCGCTACCGGTGAGCACCTGGAGCACCAGGCTTCGGTCGTCGGGATGAACGAACGCGAATCCTTGCTCGACGCTGACGTCGGCGCCGGCCGGGTGGCCCAAGATCTCCATGAGCTTGGGCGAGAAGCGGAGGGTTCCGGTCACCAGGTCGCGAAAGTAGGTGCCGATTCCAGCGACGTCGTTGGCGATGCGAAGGCGCTCTTCACTCTCCTTCAGTGCCTCGGTGGCACGCCAGCGCTCGGTCAGGTCGGTGATGGTCAGGAACGCCATGCGGTTCCCGCTGGGCTCCTCCACGATGGCCCCGGCGTAGCTGAAGACCCGCTCCCAGGTGCTCCCCTTGCGCACGACGCGGCGCTCCTGGCCCCGCAAGACCTCTCCACGAAAGACCTGCGCCAGCGGCCACTCCGAGAGCGGCACCGACGCGCCGTCCAGGGTGTAGAGGTCGAACTGGTCGGCCATCACCGAGAGCGGCTGCAGCCATTCTTCGCCCGAGGCCAGTCCGTGAATCTCCAGCGCGGCGCGACTCCAGGAGACGATGGCGCCGCCCACCTCGGCGACGATGATGCCCTCGCTCATGTTGGCGAGCATGGAGTGCAGCCGCTCCTCGCTCCGACGCAGCGCCTGCTCCGCCTCCTTCATCTCCGTGACGTCGATGTAGACGCCGATCATCCGACGCGGCGCCCCGTACTCGTCCCGCAGCACGAAGCCGCGCGAGCGCATCCAGCGGTAGGTACCGTTCCTGTGCTGGTAGCGGACGACGTGGTCGTAGGGGTACTCGGGCTCGTTGCAGTGCCGCTCGTAGTGCACGCGCAAGGCCGCCACGTCCTCCGGCGCGATGCGCGAGAGCGCCCAGGAGAGGTCGTCGTCCACCTCATCCGGCGGATAGCCGAGGCGCGCCTTGAATTGCGGGCTCACCCACACGCCGCGTGCATCGGCCGTGTCGAAGTACCAGAGGCCGTCGGTCAAGCGCGCATCGAGGGCGCGCAAGAGCGACGGATCCTGCCGCAGTATGTCGCTCAGCTCGTTCTCGAGGTCTTGCGCAGCCACCCAGCGGAAAAGGCTATGTGGACCATCCAGGGGGGTCAACCTTCGTCTACTCGCAACCCTGGAGCGATCGAATCCACCGCGAGAGAACCTGCACGCCCGACTGGTCGGGTATCGACGTTCCGAGCGGCGGCATGCGTCCGGCCCCTTGCTGCGCCATGCGGTGAACCACCATCGAGCGCTCCGGATCGCCGGGCGCGATGATCTGCGCGTCGGGAATCCCGAAGTCGTTGCTGCTCGGTGGGCGGCAGAGCGCTCCCATCGCGCTCACCGGGCCCCAGGCGCGGAAGTCGAAGATCCCCTGCCCGCCGGTGGGGCGGTGGCAGAACGAGCAGTTGGCGTGCAGGTACGCGCGGGCGCGGGCCTCCTCGGTGCCGGCGGTGCCGTAGGGATTCGGCAGCGGCGGAGCTGCCAGCGGATCCACCGCGCGGTCGAGATAACCTACGTGACTCAACGTCGAAACCTGGTTGGCGCTGCGGCCGGTGGGATACGTCAGCGTGCGGTTGAGTTGTGCCACCTCGAAGCCGAGCACGCGCCCGGAACCCGCCCCGTGGCACGAGAGACACTGACCGCGACTGGGGATGTTCCAGGTGCTCCCTCCGTCGAGATCCACGGTGCGCCCCTCGTCCACCAGCTCGGCGTCGGTGCCTTCGGCGTTCCACTGGAAGGTGTAGAAGAGCCAGTCGAAGTCGGCATCGCGCACCATCATGCGGGTCTCCACCCGCCGCGTGGGGGTGGAGAGCTCCTTGAGGAGCAGCGCGCCCACCGGAAGCTCCCAGCTGCCGTCGTCGCGCACGTGGATCTGCGCGCCCGAGGGTAACGAGAACCAGCGGCGCTTGCCCAGGCCATCGGCCCACAGCGGCGCATTGACGTCGTAGGGCACCAGATCGCCGTTCATGATCGCCGCGTCGTCGATGCAGCCGAGCGCCTTCAAGCTCGTGCCCAGCGGCGGCCTCGCGGCAACAGGCTCGAGGCGGAGCACGCGTCCGCCGTTGTAGTCGAGGGTCAAGATGGCGCCGTCTGCGCCCTCGGCGATGCCCGACAGGTTGAGGCCGGTGTCCATGAGCAGAGGCGGCGGATCCGCGCTCCGCGGCGCCGCGGCGTCGAGGCTCCACATGCGTCCGGAGATGAAGTCACCGAACACGTAGCGCCCTCGGAGCGCGGTCTCTGCGCCGCGGTACACGAAACCGCCCACCACCGCGAAGCCGTTGACGTGCGAGTACTCGGTGACCGGGTCGACGAGCCCCGGAAGGTCGCACGGGTCCTGGGCGAAGCAATGGGTCGCTTCGCGGAGGGGCCAGCCGTAGTTGCCTCCCTTGGTCACGAGGTCGATCTCCTCGAAGCGCTCGTGCCCCACGTCGCCGACCCACAGCTGCCCGCCTCCGTCGAACGAGAAGGTCCACGGGTTGCGGAGCCCGAGGGCGAAGATCTCCGCGCGCCCGCCACCACGCGCGAAGGGATTGTCGTCCGGGCTGCGGTACCCCGGTTCGGCGCCGGAGACCTTCAAGCGGAGGATCTTCCCGAAGAGCTCGTCGGGGCTCTGCGCGCGCCGCAAGGGGTCGCCCCAGGAGCCATCGCCCACGCCGAGGTACAAGTAGCCGTCCGGACCGAACCGGAGCTTGCCCCCGTTGTGCCCCTGCATGTCGCGCTCGAGGGCGAAGATGGGCGTCGCCGACGCGGGATCCGCCGCGATGCCGTCACTCTTGTAGCGCGCCACCACCAGGCGAAAAAGCGCGATGTCGCTCTTGCCGGTGTACGAGACGTACACGTCGCCGCTGGTAGCGAAGTCCGGCGCGAGCGCCAGCCCGAGGAGGCCTGCTTCGCCGTGCGGGGGTCCGAGCTCGGCGGTGACGTCGAGGAACGGATCGGCGAACCATCCGTCGGCCTCCCGGTGCACCCGATAGACGATGCCGACCTGGCTCACCACGAACGCCAGCGCGTCGCTCACCGGCACGATGTCGGAGGGCTTCTCGATGACGATGCCCGGATACGCCTCCACCAACCGATACGGAGGAGGAATCTCTGGCCCCCGGCAGGAAGAGGTCTGCGGCCGCGCGTCGTAGCCGTACTCCACCACCGGCGTGGCGTCGCACGAGAACGCGATGGCCAAGAGCGCAGCGACCCGGGCCAGACGCCACGGACGAATCGAGAGATGGGGCGCGAAGGTCTTCACGTCGGCCACTGTGGGGCGGCCGAACGGGAAGCGATCACACCTTACGAATGTTTACGAATTCGCCCGCAAATCGAGGCTTTTCGACGCACTCTCGCGGAGGGCTCGCGGCATCGGGGTGAACGAAAACCCGTCCACCTCGACGCGTGCGTCGGGTCGAAACGGGTCAGCGTTTGCCGCCGGACTCCTGGAACGTGACCTGCAGCTTCACTTCCTTGTCGGCGCGGAGCACCACCGCCGTCACCGTCTCGCCGGGCTTGGCGCCGTTGAGGACGAACATGAGATCTTCCACGCTGCCCACCTCGTGCGGCCCGAGCTTGACGAGGATGTCCCCCCGCTGGAGGCCGCCCTTGTCGGCGCCGCTACCGGGACGCACGCCGGAGAGGAGCACGCCCTTCTTGCCGGGACCGGGCCCCGCGTAGTCGGGAATGGTCCCGAGCGACGCGTTGAAGCTGCGCATGTCGCCACGCGGGGCGGGACCGGAGACGCCTGCCTTGTAGTCGAGCTTGCCCTCGCGGGTGGCCAGGCCTTCGCCGAGCTTGGCGACGATCTGACCGGTCTGCGCCGCGCCGCCCGCGTTGATGCGGTCGGCGGTGTCGGTGGGCTTGTGATAGTCGGCGTGGGCGCCGGTGAAGAAGTGCAGGACCGGCGCCCCGGCACTGTAGAAGGGCATCTGATCCGAGGGACCGTAGCCGTCGCCGCTACCGCTGCACTCTACACGCGCTTCCGCGCAGGCGGCGGTGAGGAGCGGCGTCCACTCGGCCGCGGTGTCGGTCCCGAGCACGTCGACGTGGTTGGCGCGCATGCGGCCCACCATGTCCATGTTGAGCATCGCGTACACCTTGCCCTTGAGGTCCGGCTGCGTGGCGCCCTTGGCGGTACCGATGCGACGAACCATGTGCGAAGAGCCGAGCACACCCGACTCTTCGCCGGAGAACGCGGCGAAGAGCACGTCGCGCCGGAGCGAGCCCTTCTTGGTCGCCAGCACCTTGGCCACCTCGAGCAGCGCTGCGGTGCCGGAAGCGTTGTCGTCGGCGCCCACGTGGGCGTCGCTGTTGCCGGGCGCGAGCGAGTTCTTTCCGCCATGGCCCAGGTGGTCGTAGTGCGCGCCGATGACCACCACGCCCTCGAGCTTCTTGTCGGCCGGAGCCTCCAGACGACCGACGACGTTGAAGACCGGGCTCAGCGTCTCTTCGAGGCCGAGGTTGGCTTCGAGCGTGGCGCTCCCCTTCCGGGTCTTCTCCACCAGCGGCGCTCCCACCGCGCGGCTGAGGAACACCACCGGAATGCCCACGTCGCCGAAGCCCTCGGGCTCGAGCCCCGGCAACTTGGCCTCGCTGGGGGCCTTCCAATCCTTGGGTGCGTCCTTCGGTGCCACCGGGTCGTCGACCACCAGGAGCGCAACGGCGCCCTTCTCCTTGGCGGCCCAGGCCTTGCGCCGGAGATCGCCGTAACGGCGCTGCATCTCGGGCTTGTCGAAGGGCGCGCCGGCGGGCACGAAGCGGCGCACCAGCACCGCCTTGCCCTTGACGTTCTTCTTGCCGTACTCGTCCACCGAGAGCTCCTTGGCGACCACGCCGAAGTCGGCGAAGACCACCTGGGCCTTCACCTTCGAGGCGCGCGGCGAGAAGCCGGCGATGGCCATGTCGGCGGCGGCGACCGGCTTGCCGTCGAGGGTGACGGTGCTGCCTTCCTTCACCTTGAGCGCGGTGGCGACCGAGAGCGAGTCGCGGTAACCGCCGTCCACGCCGGGCGTGAGGCCGAGCGCCTTGAAGCGCTCCTCGATGTATGCGCCGGAGGCTTCCAGCCCCTTGGTGCCGATGCCGCGGCCTTCGCGCGCCGGATCGGCCAGCCAGGCGATGTCCTTGCCCACGCGGTCGGCAGGCGAGTCGGTGGCCACCGGCGTGGCTTCGTCCCAGTCGGCGAGGAACACGTTGGTGTCGTGCTTGCCCTCGGGGGTGGCGCGGTTCGAAGCGAACACCAGCTGCTTGCCGTCGGGCGAGAACATGGGGAAGCCGTCGAAGCCCTTGGCGTGGGTGATGCGCTCGAGGTTGGTGCCGTCGACGTTCACCGCCCAGATGTCGAACTCGCGCCCCTTGGGATCGCCGTAGTTGGACGAGAAGAGGATGCGCTTCTGCGACGGGTGCCAGAACGGCGCGAAGGACGCGGCGTTGAGATACGTGAGCTGGACCGGCTCGGAACCATCGGCGTTGGCCACGTAGAGCTCGAGCTTGCTGGGCCGCACCAGGCCCTGGCCCAGGAGCTTCTTGAAGTCGTCGAGCTCGGGGCCCGGCTTGGGGCGCGAGGCCCGCCACACGATCTTGCTGCAGTCTGCATTGAAGAACGCGCCACCGTCGTAGCCCGGTGTGTTGGTGAGGCGCTTGACGTTCTTGCCGTCCTTGTCCATCCGGTAGAGGTCGATGTCGCCGTCGCGGGTCGACGTGAAGATGATCGACCCGTCCTTCGAGCACACCGTGGCCTCGGCGTCGTATCCCTTGGCGTCGGTGAGGCGGGTGAGCCCGCTGCCGTCGGCCTTGGCCTTGAAGATGTCGTAGGTATCGTAGAGGGCCCACACGTAGCCGAGGCTGTGGTCGGGCTTGGGCGGGCACGCGTCACCGCCCAGGTGGGTCGAGGCGTAGATGACCTCTTCGTTGCCCGGCAAGAAATACGAGCACGTGGTCGCACCCTTGCCGCTCGAGACCGGAAAGAGCTGAGGAGCGGCCGAAGCCACCGCGGCCGCGGAGACCGGCATGCGGTAGATG
>JABFRG010000401.1 GCA_013141295.1 Polyangiaceae bacterium | reverse complement strand
CTTCTCGGCGATGGCCTTGGAGCGATCGCGGTCTTCCTGGAGCCAGGCGCGGAGCGCGGCCTCGGCCACCGGCACGTCCTCCGCGGCGAAGAGCTCGGAGGCGTTTTGAAGCGCGAACACCAACATGCCGTAGCCGTGCGCATTCAGCGCGCGGTCCACGCCGTCGGGGCCGCGCACCTGATCGGTGACGAAGAACTGCGCCACCCGGCCGAGGTCACCGTGCGCGCCGATGGCCACGACGTACGCCAGGCTGGGCGCGTAGCGGGGGTCGGCAGCAGCGATGAGCGAGAGCCCGCCGCCGAACGAGAGCCCGAGCACCCCAACCTGCCGCCCGCCGAGGCGCGCCGAGAGCTGCGCCGCCGCGCGCCCGACGTCGTCGGCCCCCGAGGGCCCGGTGCGGTAAGCGGTGAGCTCGGAGATCTCGGGCGTCATGACCACGATGCCGCTGGACGAGAGCGCCTCGGCGAAGCGCACCAGCCGCGGCTCGTCGATGCCGCGGTAGTGCACGCCGTGCACCAGCACCAGACCCGAGGTGGCCGCCGAAACATTGCGGGGAACATACACGCGTGAGCGCAGCCCCCCTTCCGACGACGCGAACACCGCCACCTCCGCTGCCGAAGCGCCGCTGGAGAGCCGTCCGAGGACGGTACCGGCGCGGGCATGCTGGCGAACCGGACGCACCAGCAGCGTGATGACGGCGAGAACCACGAACAGCACCCAGCGGCGACCTCGAGACATGTGCGACACCTCGAGGGATTCGAACGCCGCCGGGGGGTCGCTGTTCCCGCACCGGACGCTTGCGGACGATCTCTTACAACTCCGCGACAAGCTGCCGTTCAGTCCACCGTGAGCGTCCCCTCGACGTAGTAGACCGTGCCGGAGTTGCTCGGGCACGTCAGCGTGTAGCTGTAATACGAGAAGCTCGGGGCGAGGCTGAAGTTCCGGGTGATCTGCCAGCCCTTGCGCGTGCCATTCGCGTCTACGCAGCTCCAGTGGAGGTAGTACGTGCCCGTGTGCGCGGACTTGTTGCTGTCGTTGAACACCTCCATTTGCGGGACGCGGAAGTAGGTCGTGGGATGCGCGCCGCGTATGCCCACCAGGCTCTTCGGGGAGGTCGGCTGCCAGTCTCCCGAGTTCCAGGCGCCACCCGGATAGCGCCAGCGAATCTCGTAGGGGCTTCCGTAGCCGTTGGCATCCGAGCGGAATCGAGCGGAGTAGTTGATGGTGTTTCCGGGCGTCGTGACGGCCGTGAGCGGCGAGTCGCTCGTCACCGATTCGGTGTCTTCCGGCTCCGGTTCCGATTCCTCCGATTGCCGTACGGCGCATCCAGAGAGGAGGGGCAACGCGACAATGGCCAAGGTGGAGGCGACGGTGACGGATTTCATGGAGGAGCGTTCCTTTCGAGGCGGTTTTGGGCGATGGAATGAGGGCGGCCTGCCCAGCACGCGAGAGCGCTGCAGCCTGGCCATGACCGTTGGCTCATTCCCCGCGACCCGTGACCGCAGTGATCACGGCTCACCTGTCCCCATGCACGGTTGGGGCCGCAGACGCAAAGCTGCCAATCCTGCGTGCTCTGCGCAGCGCAGCGGGCGCAATCGCGACCGAGAGCCGGGTGCGACCCGCAGCTCGACGCGACACCAACATCGGATCACACGACGCTTCCCGCGGGAACACGTGGAGTTCCGCATGACTGGCAGTGTGAACGAAGAACGTGGGCTGCCGCGACTTCGCCGGGGGTCTTTCGCAGCGGGCGTGATGGGCGTGCCCATCGGTGTAAACGAATCGGCGATGACGCCGGCTTCCGTCCTCTCGCTGGGTGTCGTCCGCGCGCGGTGGTAGCTTGGCGTGGTGCGGCAAATCCTCCACATCGACATGGACGCGTTCTTCGCGTCCGTGGAGCAGCGCGACCAGCCGGAGCTGCGCGGCAAGCCGGTGCTGGTGGGCGGCCGAGGGCGTCGCTCGGTGGTGTGTGCAGCTTCCTACGAAGCGCGGGTGTTCGGCGCGCGATCGGCCATGCCCATGGGCGAGGCGCTCCGGCGCTGCCCCACCGCCATCGTGGTGCCGGTGCGGCGCGAGCGCTACGCCGAGGCGAGCGAGCGGGTCTTCGACATCTTCCGGAAGTTCACCCCGCTGGTGGAGGGACTCTCGCTCGACGAGGCCTTCCTCGACGTGACCGAGAGCCGCGCGCTCTTCGGCGACGGAGAGACCATCGCCCGCGCCATTCGCGCGAAGATCTGGGAAGACACGCAGCTCACCGGCTCGGCAGGCGTGGCCGCCAGCAAGTTCGTGGCGAAGATCGCCAGCGACGTGAACAAGCCCGACGGCATCACGGTGGTGCCGGACGACGTGGCCGCATTCCTGGCGCCGCTACCGATTCGCCGGATGTGGGGCGTCGGTCCCAAGAGCGAGCCACGGTTCGTGGCGCTGGGCCTGCGCACCTTCGGCGATCTGCAGCGGGCCGACGAGGACTGGCTCGGGCGCACCCTGGGCGAGGAAGGGCCCGCGCTCCGGCGGCTGGCGCTGGGGGAGGACGATCGCCCGGTGATCCCCGACGCGCCGGCGAAGTCCATCGGCGCCGAGTCCACCTACGAGCAGGATCTGCACACCAAGGAACAGGTCGCGGTGTGCATGCTCGATCACTGCCAGCGGGTGGGCGGGCGGCTGCTCGAGAACGCCATCGCCGCCAACGTGGTGGTGCTCAAGCTGAAGATGTCGAACTTCGTGGTGCGCACCCGGCGCCTCACCCTGGACGAGCCGGTCTTCGACACCACGTCGCTCTACGAGGCCTGCAAGAAGCTCCTGGCAGCGTGGCCGCTCCCGGAGCTCTCGGTGCGCCTGGTGGGCGTGTCGGCTGGAGGTTTGGAACCTGCGGGCGCGAAGCCACGGCTCTTTCCCAATGCCGTCATCGAACGCCGCAGCGCCCTCGAGCGCGCCATGCGCGAGGCGAGTCAGAAGACCGGCGCCGTCCTCACCCGGGCAGCGCTCCTCGAGCCGAAGTAGCAGGGTCAGGTGAGCGCGTCGACGGTGCCGCGGATGGAGCTCGCGCGCGTTGCCAGAACCCGCAGCGCCTCGGTCCCGATCCCCAGCGCCTCGGCGTGAGGGCTCTGCGGGATCGGCCCGCCGCCATCGCCGGACGCCAAGGCGAAGTCCGCGAGATCGTCGGCCAGCGCCACCAGACGCGCTCCGAGGGCGAGCTCCGGGGGCGCGAGGTGGGGCGCGTGATGAAAGAGCGTCACGGTGGCGGCGAGCTCCGAGATCTTCCAGAGACGCATGAGCCGCTCGCCCACCTCGGCGTGCAGCGAGTGCACCTCCGAGAGCAGCATCGCGCGCGGGAGGTTCTCGCCGTAGGAGCGCGCGAGGTCGACCGCGAGTTGGATGAGGATGGGCTCGCCCACGTCGTGGAGGAGCCCCACCAGGAACGCCTCTTCGCCGGAGATGGCGCGACCGCGGGCGAGCTCGTGGCAAAAGAGCGCCGCCGCGAACGAGTGACGGAAGGTGCGGCGAACGTCGACCTCGTAACCGCGCACCGAGAACACACGGGTGCGGCAGGCCACCGTCAGCGCGAGGTTGCGAACCTCGCCGAAGCCGAGGCGCGCCACCGCCTGGTCGAGGGAGTGGATGGGAGAGCTCGAGCGATAGAGCGGCGAGTTCGCGATGCGGAGGATGTGCGCCGTGAGCGAGACGTCGCGGCGAATGGCGGCGGCAACGTGACGCGGCGTGGCACGGTCGTCGTGGGTCAACCGTATGACCTCGGCCGCGCTGGCGGGAAGCACCGGCAGCTCCAGATCGCCGGTGCGCGCCCTCTGCCGCAGCGTCGCGAACGTGCGGAGCTGCGGCGAGCGTTCGCCGCGCGGGGGGAGAGTGGTGAGCGCCATTGCCTATCGAAGGTGAACGGTTCTGCGGCGCCGCCCTTGAGGAGCGCAGCACCGCCCACCAGCACGTCAAGGGGGCTATACTTGGCGCGCGGAATGCCCGTACCATGCGGCGCATGAAGAAAGCCGCCCTCGCCGCCAGCATCCTCCTCGCCCTCGCCTTCGTCGGCTGCAAGCCCAAGGTCGGTGGCAAGTGCAACATCGACGGCAAGGAAGCGTGCAAGGACAAGACGACGGCGTTCGTTTGCCACGACAGCAAGTGGGAGGAGATGACCTGCCGGGGCGCCAAGGGCTGCACCACGGTGGGCTCCGAGAGCGACTGCGACCAGACGGTGGCCAAGCTCAACGACGTCTGCAACCTGGCCGACGACTACACTTGCAGCGACGACAAGAAGGCCTCACTGGAGTGCAAGAGCAACAAGTGGACGCTCGACGAGGCCTGCCTCGGCCCCAAGGGCTGCACCTCGACGGCCCACAAGGTCGATTGCGACACCAGCCTCTCCAAGGAAGGCGACAAGTGCACCCGTGAGAACAACCACGCGTGCGGGCTCGACAAGAAGTCTCACCTGGTGTGCAAGGGCGGGAAGTTCACGCTGGTGGAGAACTGCCGCGGCGAGAAGGCGTGCCGGGAAGTGGGAGACAAGATCGACTGCGACGACTCGCTGGCCAACGTCGGTGAGCCCTGCGACACGGCGGACAACCACGCGTGCGCGGTGGACGGCAAGGCGGTGCTCAAGTGCAACGGCTCCAAGTGGAGCGTCG
Source organism: Polyangiaceae bacterium (assembly GCA_013141295.1). Lineage (GTDB taxonomy): Bacteria > Myxococcota_A > Polyangia > Polyangiales > Polyangiaceae > JABFRG01. Next base: position 13,943 of record JABFRG010000401.1, on the reverse strand, counting down.
ACGACGCTTGCAAGGGTCGCAAGGTGTGCAAGGTGACCGGCACCGAGGTCGGCTGCCAGTAGCCACCCAGCTCAGGGGCTAAGCTGAGCCTGTTGATACAACCAGGCGAGAGCCTTGCTCTCGTCCTGGAAGAACGCGAAGAGCGGGAGGCCGCTCTCGCTCGAGAGGCGACGGATCTGCATCTCGCTCAGCGTGTTGTCGACCAGGTTCGCCGCGCGGCGAAAGCTCGCGCACGACTTGGTCCTGCCCATGCTGTCGGCGTGGCACTTCTGCACGGTGGCGTTCTGGGCCGGGTAGCGCGTCAGGTCGGCCAGCACGTCCCACGCGGGCAGCGAGGCCGCTTCGGCGATGGCGGCCGTCATGGCGTCGCGAAACGCGAACCCGACCTCGTTGCGCCAATAACCCCAGAACGTCAGTCGGAGCAGCGAGCGACCCCGCTCGAGGCGCACCTGGAAGCCCGCAGCGTCGTCGCCACCGCGCCACGACGTCGGGTCCGAAGCTCGCCGCGGCCGAGTCGGCCCACCACCGCGCCCCAGCTTGTCGTCGTCGTCACTCACGGATAGAGACCTTCCGCATCGACCCGAAGGTTAAAGCAACACGCGTGCCGATGCCAGATGTTGTATCAAGGCGGGGAGAGCTGGGCCTGACTATGCAGCCACGCAATGGCCTTGGACTCGTCCTGGAAGAAGGCCACCAGGGGTAGGCCGCTCTCGCTCGAGAGCCGCCGGATTTGCATCTCGCTCAGGGTGTTGTCGACCAGGTTGGCAGCGCGACGGAACGTCGGCGAGGCCTGGGAACGCACCATGGTGTCCGCATGACACTTCTGGACCGTGGCATTCTGGGCCGGATAGCGCGTGAGGTCGGCCAGCACGTCCCAGCCGGGCATCCGCGAAATCTCCACGATGGCGGCGAACATCGCATCGCGGTAGGCGAAGCCCACCTCGTTGCGCCAGTAGCCCCAGAACGTCATGCGCAGGATCGAGCGCGGGCGATCGATGCGCACGGTGAACCCCGCCGTCTCGTCGCCACCACGCCACAGCGTCTCGCCGCGACGACGAAGCGGGTCCGGAGCGCGCGAGCCATCGCCGCTGCTCAAGCCCGGCTCCGCAGGGCGTTGGTCAGTCGGTCGGTTTGCAGGGCGGGCTCGGTAAGCACGTTACACATTCACTCTCGAACGTAGAGCAGCGCGCGACCGAGCGCCAGTGCCTCCACCGGCCGCGCTGCAGGAAGTGCGGCGCGCGCAACCCGCTCGCCGCTCCGGAGGCTCGAGCCTGGCATCCCCCCATGTGGGAACGGCGACCACGTTCGGGCAAGTGGAACCGCACACCCGAACGCTCCGAACGCCCCGTACGCCGGCCCGAGCGTCGCTCCCACGGCAGAGCTTCTACAGCTGGTCGAAACGCGCCGCGAGCTGCTTTTCCAGGGAGACGATGTCCTTGGTGAAGCCCTCGATGCCCTCGGCCAGCTTGTCTTTGGCCATCTTGTCTTCTTCGTGCGCCTTGCGGAAGGCCGCCTCGTCCATGGCGATCTTGGCGATGGTGAGCTTCTTCGCGGCGCCGGCGTCGAGCTTCCGCGGAAGGTCGCCGTCTTTGCCGTCGAGCTCTGCCAGGAGCTTGGGCGAGATGGTGAGGAGATCGCACCCGGCGAGCTCGGTGATCTCCCCGATGTTGCGGAAGCTGGCGCCCATGACCTCGGTCTGGTGGCCGTGGTTCTTGTAGTAGTTGTAGATGGTGGTGACGCTCACCACGCCCGGGTCCTCCGCAGGCGCGTAGCTCTCCTTGCCGGTGCTCTTCTTGTACCAGTCGAGAATGCGGCCCACGAACGGCGAGATGAGCGTGACCTTGGCGTCGGCGCACGCCACCGCCTGGTGCATGCCGAAGAGGAGCGTGAGGTTGCAGTGAATGCCCTCCTTCTCCAGCACCTCGGCGGCGCGAATCCCCTCCCACGTGGAGGCGAGCTTGATGAGAATGCGCTCCTTGCCGATGCCGGCCGCCGCGTACTGGCCGATGAGCAGACGCGCCTTCTCGATGCTGGCCTGGGTATCGAACGAGAGCCGTGCGTCGACCTCGGTGGAGACGCGGCCGGGAATGACCTTGAGGATGCGCAGGCCGAACTCCACCGACAGCCGGTCGATGGCCTTCTTGAGGGCCGCTTCCTTGTCGCCGCCGGCTTCCTTCTTGGCCCAGCCCAGCGCCTCGTCGACGACCTCGGCGTAGACCGGCATTTGCGCGGCCTGGGCGATGAGCGAGGGGTTGGTGGTGGCGTCGCGGGGAACGAACTTCTCGATGGCCTGGAGATCGCCGCTGTCGGCTACCACCACGGTCATGGTCTTGAGCTGGGAGAGAAGGGACATGATTCCTCGATCGAAAAGGGAGATGGCTGCCGGACGCGGGAACTGTAGCCTAGAAGCCGAGGGTCGGGTACACGTCGTACGTGTCGCCGCGACCCCTCTCCGTCGCCATCGAGAATGCCGTGGTTCTGCGGGTGCGGATCATCGCCTACGTGGTGCGGCGGCTGGGCCCGGCGCTGGGGCTGGTGGCTGCCTACACGGTTCTGGCCGGCTTCGTGCTGCGCTGGGATCTGGCGCGGCACGGCGTGGCGCTCCCCGACTGGGGCGCCACGTTATATGCAATGTACACGCAACTGTTCCAGCCCATGGAGAGCTTCCCCGGCTCACCGGTGGCGCGCCTGATCTTCTGGATAACGCCGGTGGTGGGGACCATTCTCATCGCCGAAGGCGTGGTGAAGGTGGGCGGTGAGTTCTTGGACCCGGAGCGCCGCTACACGCTGTGGGTTCGCATCATGACGGGAGCCATGAAAAATCACGTCGTCGTCTGCGGCATCGGTCACGTCGGCTATCGCGTCATCGAAGAGCTCCGCGCGCTCGGAGAAGAGGTGGCCGGCATCGAGCGCGAAGAATCGGACTTCGTGTCCACCCTGCGCCGGGAAAACGTCCCCGTGCACCTGGGCGACGCCCGGCGCGACGATCTGCTGGCGCTCACCGGCATCGCCCACGCCAAGGCGGTGGTGTGCGCCACCAACGACGACCTGGCGAACCTCGAGATCGCGCTCGACGCCAAGCGGGTGAACCCCAAGATTCGCGTCATCATGCGCATGTTCGATCAGCGCCTCGCCGGCAAGGTGGGCGGCGCCCTGGAGCTCGATCAGAGCTTCTCCACCAGCGCCCTCTCGGCGCCGGTCATCGCCCTCTCGGCGCGGATCCAGGGCGTGAAAGGCGCCTACCGCCTCGACGACCGCACCCGCGTGCTCTGCGAGCTACCCATGCCCGCGCAGTGGGTGGGCCGTACCGTGAGCCAGGTGGAGGACGAGCGCGACTTGCGCGTCATTCGCTTGAAGCGCGCCGGCAAGTACCAGAGCGCCAAGAGCGAGACCACGCTCGAGGCCAAAGACCGCGTGGTGGTCGACGCCGATGCCGACGCGCTGCAAGAGCTCGCCTAGGTTCGCGAGGGGTCAGCCCCGCGAGTACCACCGTCGCAGCGCGGCCGGCATGTAGGCTTCGAAGAAGCCCACCTCGGGCGGCGGCCAGCGGACCGACAGGCAGAGATCTTCTTGAAAGAGCTGGACGAGCCGTCCGGCGAGCTCGCCGCTTCGCGCCATGATGTTGCACTCCAGGTTCCAGGCCCAGGAAAGCCCGTCGAGGTTGTGGCTACCGACGGTGCACCACTCGCCGTCCACCACCGCGGTCTTTGCGTGCAAGATGCCGCCTCCGTACCCGTAGACCTCTACCCCGCGGCGGGAAAGCCAGCGAAGCTGCGGCAACGACGCGTAGCGCACGAAGGGAACGTCCGAGCGAAGAGGCACCAACAGCCGAACCGACACGCCCCGCTCGACGGCACGCGCGAGTGCCCGCAGGAAGACCGGACGAGGCGCGAAGTAGGCGCAGGTGATGTCGATGCTGCGACGTGAGGCGCGAATGGCCCACAGGTACGCCTGGCGAATCCTGCGTTGACGCCGCGCGCTGGGAACGTTCGAGAGAATGCCGAGCCCCCGGCCGCTCCCATCGCCGTCGGTCCACGCCACGCCGGTGGCGGTGGGCGCGCCGCGGCGAAGGCCTCGCGGCTCCCAAGCGGCATCGAAGAGAGTGCGAAGATGGGCCGCGGTGGGCTCGCCATCCACCTCGAGCGCGGTGTCGCGCCAGTCGCCACCACCGTCGCTACGCGCGGCCCATGGCAGGGCAATGTTCACGCCTCCCACGATGGACCGCGCGTCGCACACCACGATCTTGCGATGATCGCGAGCGAAGGCGGCGTGCCAGTGGAGCGCCAGAAGCGCCGAAGCCGGTGGCCGAAAGGTGCGGACCTGTCCACCCGCGCGGGCCAGCTCGTCCCAGAACCCCCGCGGGAGCGACATGCTCCCGAAGCCATCCACCAGCACCTTGACGTCGACCCCTCGACGCGCAGCCTCGGCCAAAGCGCTGCGAGCGCGACGACCGATGGCGTCGTCTCCCCACCAGTACATCTCGACGCGAATGCGCTGGCGCGCGGCGCCGACGGCCTCGAACAGGGCCGAGAAGAACTCGGTGCCGTTGCGCAAGACGCGAACCGTGTGCCGCGAGAACGAGACCGGCTCGGCGATCACCAAGGGTGGAGAGTGGGCTCATTCGATACAGGCACGTCACTGAACCGTAGCAAAAAAACGCGTGCGTGGCACCCGGGTCGTTGGTGAGCCGGAGATAGTTGGAAATCCACCAATCCGATGGTACCGATGTCGGATGCGTCGAGCTCTCCGTTTCCTGGTGCCTATGCTGCTGGGGGTCGCAACGCTCGCAACGGGCGCCTACTTCGCGCTCACCAGCATCACCCGCGACTGGTTCGAGGCCGACCTGGAGCTGCGTTCGCGGCTCGCGGTGGCCGCCGCTGGCAAGAGCCTCGGCGAGCAGTGGAGCGGCCCCGCACCCTTGCTGTCGGGAACGCTGACAGATATCTCGCGCGACGAGCGCATCCTCGGCGTGACCGCCTGCTCGACCTCCGGCACGTCCCTCGCCCACACCGAGGGATACCCCACGGTATTCTCCTGCGAGGCACTCGGCAATGGCAATCAGGTTCCCACCGGCGCACGGTCCACCGGATCGGATGGCTGGAGCATGGGCGCCGAGCTGCCATCGGGCCCTGTCCACGTAACGGCCGTCGCGCTGGGCGAACCCCAGGCCCGCCTCGGCACTGTGGTGTTGGTGCACGATCTGCGTTTCCTGAGCCGGCGCGAGACGACCACGCGAAACGCGCTGGTGGTAGCCTTCTTGGTGCTGGCCTTCGGCGCGGGGATCATGACGCTCTTCACCGCACGCATCGCCTGGCGCAGCTGGACGGCCCAGCTCCGGCGCGCGCTCGCCCAGGGCGGAGCGCGCGAGTTTCAGCCGCTCCTCCGAGACGTCCGCGAGCTGGCCTCGCGGCTCGCGTCGGAGCGCGACCATGAGGTTCTCTCCGGCCGATGGAGCCCGGAGCGGCTGCGGGCCACGCTAACCCAGTATCTGAGCGGCGAGCGCGTGGTCATCCTCGCCAACCGCGAGCCCTACATTCACGAAAAAACCGCCGATGGCATCAAGGTGGTGCATCCGGCCAGCGGCCTGGTGACGGCACTGGAGCCCGTGATGCGCGCCTGTTCCGGCGTCTGGGTCGCGCACGGCGCCGGCAGCGCCGATCGGCAGACGGTCGACGAAAAGCAGCACGTGGCAGTGCCGCCCGGTGAAGAGTCGTACGTTCTCCGGCGCGTATGGATGAGCGAAGCCGAGGAGAACGGCTACTACTACGGATTCTCCAACGAGGGTCTTTGGCCGCTCTGCCACCTCGCGCACACGCGACCCATCTTCCGGGCCGAAGACTGGGAATACTACAAATCCGTCAATCAGAAATTTGCGAATGCCGTCTGCGAAGAGGTGGACTCCGACGACCCCATCATCCTCGTGCAGGACTATCACTTTGCCCTGGCGCCGAGGATGATCCGCGAGAAGCTTCCGCGCGCGACGATCCTGACGTTTTGGCACATTCCGTGGCCCAATGCCGAGCGCATCGGCATTTGCCCATGGCGCGACGAGATCATCGCAGGCCTGTTGGGGTCGAGCATTCTGGGCTTTCATACCCAGCAGCACTGCAACAACTTCATCGACGCCGTCGACGCCTTCGTGGAGAGCCGTATCGATCGCGAGGCCAACGCAATCATCCAGCGGGCGCAGCGCACGCTCATTCGCCCATACCCCATTTCGATAGAGTGGCCGGTACATTGGCTCGAGGGCATCGCCTCGGTAGAAGACTGCCGAGCCTCGGTCCGGCGCGACCTGGAGCTTGCGCCGGACGCCCTGCTGGGCGTGGGTATCGACCGCCTCGACTACACCAAAGGGATCGAGGAGCGCATGCGCGCAGTGGACGAGCTCCTTACGCGGTACCCCGAGTTCCGCGGGCGGTTCACCTTCGTTCAGCTGGCGGCGCCGAGCCGTACCAAGATCGGTCACTACAAGGATCTCAACGATCGCATCGTGCGCCTGGCCGACGAGATCAACGAGAAGTGGTCGTCGGGAAAGTATCGCGCCATCGCTTTGCGGCGAGCCCACCACGAGCCCCCCGAGGTGTATCGGTACTTTCGCGGGGCCGACCTCTGCTACGTGAGCAGTCTCCACGACGGCATGAACCTGGTCGCCAAAGAGTTCGTCGCCGCCCGCGACGACGAGCAGGGCGTGCTGGTGCTCAGCGAGTTCACCGGGGCTGCTCGCGACCTTACCGAGGCCTTGGTGGTGAACCCCTACGACATACGCCAGGCCAGCGAAGCGTTGGCGGTATCGCTGCGCATGCCGGCGGAGGAGCAGCGCGAACGCATGCGTTCCATGCGCCGCGTGGTGTCGCAGTTCAACGTGTATCGTTGGGCCGGTAGAATGCTGGTCGACGCGGCGGAGACCCGGCGCCGCGACCGCATGGTGGGGCGGCTTTCGCCGGTTGGCCGCGGCCGCGCTGCCGGAGAAGTCTCGTGAAGTACATCCTCTCCAAGGCCAACATCGGCGCGCTCGCGAAGGTCGCGCACTCGCGGGCGCTACTGGCGTTCGACTTCGACGGAACCCTGGCGCCGATCGTCAGCGATCGCGACGCCGCCTTCATGCGACCGACCACCAGCGCGCTGCTCAACGAGCTCTGCGCGCGCTACCCCTGCGCCATCATCTCCGGGCGCAGTCGCAGCGACGTCGAGGCCCGGCTCTGCGACGCACGGGTCAAGCACGTCGTCGGCAACCATGGAGCCGAGCCGTGGCCCGAGACGGCCGAGCTCGAGAAGGAGACTGCGATCGCGCGCGAGCTGCTCGCGGTGGCCCTGGCCAGCGTCCCGGGCGTCGATGTAGAAGACAAGGGCTACTCGCTCGCCATCCACTACCGCGCAGCCAAGGCCAAAGGCAGCGCGCGCGCGGCCATTCAGCGGGCGGTGCGGAAGCTTCCGGTCTCGATGCGCCAGGTGGGCGGCAAGATGGTGCTCAACCTCGTCCCGACCCGCGCGCCGCACAAGGGGAATGCACTGGTCGACTTGCGTGCGGCCGAAGAAGCGGAGATAGCGCTCTACGTGGGGGACGACGTCACAGACGAGGACGTGTTCGAGCTCGACCAGCCTGACCGACTGCTCGGGATTCGCGTCGGCCCTTCGCGCCGCTCGGCCGCGCAGTACCATCTGCGAACCCAGGCGGAGGTCGACCCGCTCCTGGCGACGCTTTTGACCCTTCGAAGCGGAGGAGCAATTGCATGAGGCGCGCCCACGAGCCCCCTGAACTGGGCGCGCCGCTCGACTTCCTTCGCCGCCTGTGGGAACTGAACCATGCCATCGAGCGACTCTCGAGTAAGATGGAGCGAACCATCGGCGTGACCGCGCAACAGCGGCTCGTTTTGCGCTGCGTGGGCAAGCTGCCGGGCATTGGGGCTAGCGAGCTGGCCGCGCTGTTGCATCTCGATAGAGGCACGGTATCCGCTTCGCTACGGCGCCTTACCGACCGTGGCTTGATGCGCCGGACCTGCGATCCGTCTGATGGGCGGCGGGTCACGCTGGTGCTCACCGCGAGCGGGCGCACGTTGGACGTAGCCGCGACGGGCACGGTAGAGCACGCGGTCGATTCACTGCTGCGCCAGACGCCCGACAAGGAAGTGGAGGCCACCGCGCTCGTCCTCTCGCGGCTCGCCGAGCTGCTGCGCACCGCCCACCTGAGCGACGTTCCCGGCGCGCAGCGGCCGAAGCGACGCGCCGGCGGCGCGAGGGCTACTTGACCTTCGGGCCCGTCGCCCGCGTGCGCTTGCGGGACCTCCCAAGCTCCAGCTGTAGCCGGGCGGCCTCGATGAGCGCCAGCACTGCGGGATGCTTGATGCGCTTCTCCGCGGAAATGGCGTAGTAGCGCTCCACCACACCCTCGAGCGGGCCCAAAAGCTCCATGGCGTGTGCATCCTCCACCTCGGCACGCAGCGCCGAGCGCACCGGCAGGAGCCCCCTGCCCCGCGCTCCGGCCACCCGCATCAGGCCCGCGTCGTCGAATTCGCCGGCGATCCGGGGCTGCACTCGCTGTTCGATGAACCATCGATCGATGGCCGATCGAAGACCCGCCTGCGCTGTGGGGAGCAACATCGGTGCGTCGGCGAGCGACGCCGGAAAGCCCTTACGATACTGGCGCGCGAGCCGGGCGTCGGCGAAGAGTAGGACATCGGACTCACCGAGCAGGTGGGCGTACACGCGCTGCCCGCCCGACTCCGGAGGGGGCGCGTCGGCGAGAACGACGTGCAGTCGCCCTGCCGCCAATTCTTCGAGGAGTTGGGCCGGATGGTCTTGCCGGGCGTAGAGCGAGCCGAAACCGGGGCAAGCCATGGCGGGCTCGAGCAGCCGATACACCACCGACTTGGGCATCGACCCGACGACACCGACGCGCAGGCTGCGAGTCCGCTGCGCCACACGCCCGCGCGCAGTATCGACCAGCTCCCGGCCCAGACGGAAGATGTCGTCGGCGTAGAGCGCCGCCTGCTCGCCCAGCGGGGTGAGGACGAGGCGTCTGCCGCGTCGCTCGAAGAGCGGGCCGCCGAAGAAGCCCTCCAGCGATCGGAGCTGCGCGCTCAGGGTCGAATGCGTGAGCTGTAACGAATCGGCGGCCTTGGACAGCCCGCCCTCTCGCGCGATTCGCCAGAAGTAAAAGAGATGGTGAAAGTTGAGCCATTCCATGTCGGTCTGACCGACACACTACGATGACATTTCGTAATGGTCGACATGTTTGCTTCTTCGTACACTCGAGGAAAGGAAACAAACATGACTACACAACCCAAGTCACGGCGAGCCTCCACACATTCAACACGGAGCGAACGCAGCGTCGCGCGCGGGGGGAGCCAGTGATGAGCGCGGCCCCCCTACGCCGGGTGACGAAAGCGCCGGCGAGGCTACCGGCCGAGCCGCGGGGCCTCGTCGTCGGCGTTCGCCTCGACGGCGCTTCCGCGCTGGCCCTGAAGCGCGGCTTCGAGCTCGCTCGCGTGACCATGTCCGGGCTCACCGTCGCCTATGTTCTCCCGCTGACACCTCGCGGGTCGAAGCCCAGCGAAGGATGGGTACGGGACGTGATGTCGCGGCGGGCGCGCGAGGGCGTCGCACGCGCCGCCGTTCAACGGTGGGCGCTGAAGGAGCTCGGCGTAGCCATACCGGAGGACTCACTGCTGATTCGCTTCGGCGAGCCAGCGGAAGAGCTGGCTCGCGCGGCGACCGCGCTTGATGCCTGGGTAGTCATCATCGGAGGCAGGCCGTACGCAACCTCGGCAGGGCCCGGACAGACCACCCGCGGAATCGTCGCACGCACCGCCTGTGCGGTCTTCGTTTCCGGAATGGCAAGAGCCGGGGCGGGGATGGTTGCCGCGACCGACATGGGTACGCATTCGCTGCCCGTTCTGGCGGTTGCCTCCGCGCTAGCCGAGCAACTGGGCCGACGCGTGTCGGTAGTCCACAACGTGGACGGAGTCGTCATGCACGGCGCGAGGTATCCCCTCCCCGCCGGCATTCGCGAGCAGGTCTTAGGCGCGCGGCTCGACCGTCTTAGCGACGTGGTTCGCAGGGACGCCCGCGTGGACGACGCGCGGGTGATGCACGAGCGCGACGCAGCAACTGCCATCCTTCGCGCCGCGCGCACCGACGACGCCGATCTCATCGTGCTCGGCCGGCGGAGCGCGCCGGGGCGAACCATCCGCCGGGTGTTGGCCGACGCACGACGCTCGGTGCTGGTCGTCCCGGTATCGCAGCGCGACCTGCAGCAATGAGGGGTACGAACGCCCCCGCAATTCGTGGTTGTGTTGCAAATAACAAAAAAAAGGACGAGCTCATGCATGTTCGCATCGTGGCAGCAACTTTCGCGCTCGCGGCCTTGGTCGCCTGCGCCGCAAAACCGGCGCCGATGGCTCCGGACTCGTCGCAGGCCCGGGCTGTGATAGCGCCTCAGCGCGCGGGAGACAACGTGCAGATATCGAAAGAGGTGGAAGCGAAGTGCGGAATACCGTCCGAGCACGACGCGCCCCGCTTCGACTTCGATTCGGCGCGCCTGGTGGCCGAACGTTCGAGCGCCCTGGACGCTTTGGCGCGGTGCCTCAGCGCGGGCGCGCTAAAGTCCCACTCCATCCAGCTCGTGGGGCGAGCCGACCCGCGAGGCGACACGGAGTACAATATCGCGCTGGGGGCCTATCGCGCCGAGTCGGTGGCCGAATACCTGCGATCGCATGGAGTCACCGCAACGCAGATATCGGTAACGTCGAGAGGCGATCTCGACGCGGTAGGGTACGACGAGGATACCTGGGCCGTCGATCGTCGAGTCGACGTGAAGCTTCCGCCGGAGTCCTGACCGCGAAGCATGGCTCAGCGGCTGGTGCCGGCGTCGTCGCCGGACCTCTCCTGCGGAAGCACGCCCGCGGCCTCGGAGGTTTGCGATGGCTCCCGGCCCACCGGCCCGCGCCTCCCAGATACGAAGGCATAGAGGCTCGCGACCACGACCGCGAGGGTCGGCGGCAGCATGACCTCCTTGGGCAGCGTCACCGCACCGACTCCACCCAACACTGCGCCGAGGGTGAAGCCCCCGACAATGGAGCCGAGCAAAGCAATGCGCGCAACGGAAGGGCGGGACGCGCGATTGCTTCCCAAGGCCAGGCGAATCCGTACCACCTCGGAGGCGCTCTGGCGCCACCAGCGGAACCACCGGGCGGCCTCGATGCCGATGTCGGTGGTAACGCCGGTGAGATGGGTCGTTCGCACCACCGCGCCCGACAGCCGACTGACCAAACTGTTTTGCATGCCCATTCCCGCGCACAGGAGCAGGGCTTCCATGTCTTTCAGGCGGAGATGGACGGTATCGGCAATGTTCGATATTGCAGTAAAGGCCACGAGCAGCGACGCTTGGGTCAGCAATGCGGCGGAGTATGCGTAGCCCAACCGACGAAAGAAGTGGCTCTCGATCATCATGCTCGCTACGAAGGCGCCGACGAAGAACGCGACGATCATGAGCAGGGCGGCGCCAGCGGCCGTCCATTGCTCGGATGCCAGGTCGTTGGCGAATCGGCCCACGTTACCGGTCACGTGCGAGGTGAACGAACCGATGAGCACGAAGCCGGCGGAATTTACATAGCCACCAATGGTCGCCAGGTATCCGGCAAGGATTCGGTTCTCACGGTCGGTATGGTCTGAGCCTTCGGTACGGAACATGGGATTGCAAGGGCGACGAGGTCGTAGAGCGACGCGGCCGCCGCTCCGGCCGGCCGACGTATCGCGAGCGCGCTCGCTACTTGGATTTGGCGCGAGCCTTGATCGCGCGCGCCTTCGGCGAACGGGCCTTTCGAACGGCCTTGCGCTGGAGATTGGAGGTTCGCTTGGCCCCGCCGGTGGCCTTGCGGGTCGACTTGCGCGAGGGCTTGCCAGTCGCGGAATTCTCCAGCTTTGCGCCGCCTTTCTTGGCCGCACGCTTGGAGGCGTTGCGCGTCGCCGTGCCGCCGGCGCCGACTTTGCGATCCGAGGCACTGACGCCGGGCTTCGCCGTGTCCACGTCGATGTCGCGGCGCGGCCGAGCGGCCTTCTTGGGCTTCGGTGGATTGGCGTCTCGCTGGTCCTGGGCGCGCTTGGTCTGAGCTTTCGTAGCCATATCGTATTCCTCCGGATTCAGGTTGCCTTCAACTCTACACAGCTATTGGCGAGAATGCGCTGCGTTTCCCACTGCGGCGCGCAACACCGTTCGCCGCGTCAGGCCCCGCGGCGCGGTGCCGCGGCGGCGCTCGGCGGAGGGCTCGCGCCGGGTTCGCCTTTGATGTGTACGTCGAGCTGCGGGAACGGGAATTGAATGCCTGCATCGGCGAACGCGTCTACCAGAGCGAATCGCAGGCGCGATGCAATGATGAGCTCTTCCTGTGGCTGGCTCACGAAGACCGCCAGACCGTACTTGAGGGCCGAATCACCGAAGTCCTGGAAGAAGAGCGTCGGCGGAGGCTCTTGCAGGGCGGAGGGGTCGGCGGTGGCGACGCGCGCACAAACTGCGCGCAGATGCGCTTGGTCGGTGCCATAGGCAACACCGAAGCCGACCCAGATTCGAAAGCACTCGGCGGGCCTCGAGAAGTTCATGACGACGGCATTGGTCAGCTCGGAGTTCGGTATCACCAGGGTCACGCGATCGCGCGTCACGATGGTGCTGGTGCGAGCTCCGATGCGCTCCACGGTACCGCGCTGCTCACCCACGCGAATGAAGTCGCCTTCCAGGATCGGACGCTCGACCAACAGCACCACCCCGGCGAGAAAGTCTTGCGCGATGCGCTGCAAGCCGAGGCCAACGCCCACCAAAAACACCGTGGATGCGGCGAGCACTGCTCCCAGGTCGACGCCCGCAGAGTTGACCGCGACCACGACGGCGATGAAGCCGACCACGTAGCGCACCAGGCGGACGACCGCGAACGAGGCGCCAGCCACCACGCCGCGGCGCACGAGGAGTCGGCGAATCCCGCGCGCGACGAGCTCGGTGACCACCGCGGCGACCACGACGCCGACCGCCAGCGCGACGATGCCGCCAACGGTGATGGTCGCGCCGCCGATACGGCCGACTTCTTTGGCGAGAACGTTCATGAAGGTAAACCCGTTGCTGCCGCAGATTGCGCGCAGCGTCCTCGGCAGCGAGCGCTCGCCCCGCGCGTGAAGACGCGTCTGCGGTGGAAGATCCGTGCATTCTACGCGAGATTCGCCGGAGACGCGCGACGATTCGCCTCGACGGACCGCGCCCCCCTGTCTACCGTGAGGTCACCGTGACACCACCCTTCCGGCACGTCGCGTTCGCCCTGCTGCTCGGGCTGCTGTCGCTACACCCGAGCGCTGGCCTCGCCGACCCTGGGCCCCTCGACGGCGGCGCGGGCGATGCCCGGGCGGAGATCGCCGACGCGGCCGCCGACGCGAGCGTCCCCGAGGACGTCACCCGCATCCGCGAGACGTCGAACAACGTCCGCGGCCTGCTCGCCGGTACGCTCGACGTGGCCGTCTCCCCGCAGTCGCTCTTCGACCCGCCGCTGGGCGACGAGCGTCGCGTGAGCCTGGAGGCGCAACGGCTGACGATCCTGCAGAGGGCCACCGCCGCACCTTCGGGCAAGCGAAGCAAGCCGCTCGTCGCAATTGGGGGCGGCGACGCCGGCAGCGACGGTGGCCACGAGGTCGACGCGGCGTTGTGGGCCGCGCAGCTCGACCTGGACCGCGCGAGGCTCGAATTCTACCTGTTGCCACCCGATAGGCGCGAGGCGCTACTCAAGGTGCACACCGACCGGCAGGTCGCCGCTGCCCCACCGCCAACGCCGGAAGAGCTCCGGGCGCGCGAGGCAGAGGCCGAGCGCCAGCGCGCACAGACCGCAGCGCTCGCGGCCCGCTCGGAGGCGGAGCGCGCCGCCTCGACCGAGTACGCGCGCTTGCTCGAGGTCGAGAAGTCGCAAGTCGAG
>JABFRG010000670.1 GCA_013141295.1 Polyangiaceae bacterium | reverse complement strand
GCTTCACGGTGGTCATGTGGCGAAAGCGCCAGAGCTGAAAGCGCTCTTCCACGTCCACCAGCTTTTCGCACATGTCGTACTCGTCCCAGTGCTGCTCGGTGTTCTCGTAGATCTTCTGGAACACCGCGCGGACCGCGTCGCTCGCCTCGTAGGGCTCGGAGAAGTCGCGCTCCAGGCGATCTTGCGGAATGGCGAAGCCCTTGCGCGCCAGGAGCCGGAGGAACTCGTCGTAGAGCGAAGGCCGGTGCAAGCGCTCGGTGAGCCACGCGTGAATCTCCGGCGTGCCCACGTGGGCGCGCACGGTGTTCGCGTCCTTGTTGCCGAGGGCGAACTCGATGGCGCGGTACTGGAACGATTGAAAGCCGCTCGACTGCCCGAGCGCGTCGCGGAAGCCCAGGTACTCGCTGGGGGTCATGGTCTCGAGCACGCTCCACTGCTCGAAGAGGATGCGCTGGATCTGCCCTACTCGCGCCAGGATCTTGAAGCACGCGCCGAGCTCGTCTTGCTTCACGCGCTCCACCGCGGCGTCGAGCTCGTGCAGCAGCAGCTTCATCCACAGCTCCGAGGTCTGGTGCTGGATGATGAAGAGCAGCTCGTCGTGGTGCCCCTTTTCGGAGCGGGGCTTCTGCGCGCCCAGGATGGAGTCGAGGCAGAGGTATCCGCCGTAGGTCGCGTCTTTGCCCAACTCGAGGACGATGCCCTCTTCCAGATCTCGCCGTGCCATCGGGCGACCTTAGCACTACTGGCACCCTTCGCAGAATCGCACTCGATCGCGCCGGGGGGGGCATCGGTGAAAGAAAAGCATCCGCCTCGGCGTCACGCCTTGCCCGGCGGGGCGTTGACCCCTTCGAAGGCCGCGGCAAGACCGCCCGGCCGCGCCAACTTCGGAGCCCGCCATGTCCTTCTCCAAGCTCTCTCTCGTCGCCTCCATTGCCGCGCTGATGGCCGCCTGCTCGGCCGACGGGGGCGTCGCCTCGTCGCCGGTGCCGGCGCCCAACACCCCGAAGGCCGCCACGGCTACCTCGGTCGCGGCGGTCCTGGCCCGCGGCGAGCGTTACGCCTTTGCGCTGGCCGAATCGCCGCAAGCGGCCGAGGGGATGCGCAAGCGTTGTGCCTCGGACGTCAATCCGTCCGCCTGCTTCGAGTCCATCTGCAAGCAAGTGACCGACGAGCAAGTGCGCTTCGAAGGCACCGCCGATGCGCTGGTCTTCGTCTCGTACGTCCTCGAGAGCCAGGGCGAGCACGTCTTCGAGCGCCTCCCGGTCACCGTCAGCGCCGATGACGGCACCTCCGTCCAGATGGCCTCCGCGGACGGTCGCTACAACGTCCGCGTCCAGCTCCTGTCAGACGGCGTCATCGCCATGGACGATGCGAAGAAGGGCCGTCTGATCTTCCACCGCACGCTCTGACGAGCTCTCCGAGCGCACTTCCATCCTCCGCGCGTGGAATACATCTCGCCCCTGTGGCGTATGTCCTCGATGCCTCCCGCTCGTCGCCGTCGTCGTCGTCTGGTGCTCGCCGCGTTCGTGGGCGCAGCGCTGTACATGACGATCGCCAACGCCGTGGTGTGTCGTGGCGCGCGGGTGGTGCCCGTGGCCGAAGCCGCTCCGGCCCCGGTGATCGTGGTGCTCGGCGCCGGGATCCGCCCGGACGGTTCGCCGTCGGACATCCTCGCCGATCGCCTCGATACCGCGCTCGAGCTTCATCGGCGCAGCGGCGGGCGCATTCTCTGCTCCGGCGATCATGGGCGCGACCAGCACGACGAGCCGCTGGCCATGGCGCGCTACCTCGAGGCCCACGGCGTGCCGCCGGAGGTCATCTTCCTGGACCACGCGGGCTTCGATTCGTTCAACACGGTGTCGCGCGCACGCCGCGTGTTCGGGGTCACGCGGGCGGTGTTCGTCTCGCAGGCGTATCACCTGCCGCGGGTGCTCTGGACCGCCAAGGAAGAGGGCATCGAGGCCGAGGGCGTCGCCTCCGATCGCCACACCTATCCCGCCATGCGCTGGTACCAGGCGCGGGAAGTCGTCTCGCGGAGCAAGGTGGTGCTCGATGTGGTCGTCGGGCGCGAGCCGCGCTTTCTCGGCGCGGCGGTCAGCCTCCAGGGCGACGGCCGAAGCACGCGCTAAGTTTCCCAGTCAGGGTCGGCGAACAGGCGCAAATGGAACCGAGCGCGCAGCTCGCGGACGCCCCGCTCCGTCAGAGGATTCGCCCACAGGACTAGACGCTCGATGTGGTCGAGATGGGGTGAGGCCACGAGCGCGCGAGCTCCATCGAGACCGATGCCGTTCATGCCGAGATGCAAGACTCGCAAGTTCGCCAGGATCGGCGCCCGCGCCAGGATCGCAGCCCCCTCGTCTCCGAGTGCGTTGTTCGCGAGGTGCAAGGTGTGGAGCGCAGGAAGCCGCTCGGGGGCGGCCGCCTCGATCTCCGCCGCTCCCTTTCGCCCGAGGTGACAGAGGACGAGATCCAACTCCTCGAGCGACGTGAACGTTTCGGCTTCGAACAGCGGACGAGCCCATCGCGCGCCGAGTTGGACGTTCCGGAGGTCGAGCGCGCGCACGAGCCCTGCAGCGCGGCTCGCAACGAGTGGTGCCAGATCGGCGTTCGTGACGCGCACGGAGCGCACCGGCTCCACTCTCCGGATGGCCTCCAGGTTCTCCGCCACTTCTGCCGCGCGCATCGTGACGCGCCAGACGAACCCGCGCTCGAGCTCGCAGTCCTTGCTGCGTTTGCCGAAGATCGGCTCGAGCCACGCGCGACGGTGCTTGCGCAGAAGCTCGGACTCGCGTCGAAGGAGGGGACCGCGTTCGGCGCCGCCCTCCTCCTGGCCAAGTCGAGCGAGAGCGCACTGGACGAAGATGAGCTCGCCTCGCGGATTGCCACGCGCCCTGAGCCAGTCGGCGTACTCGAGACGCGGCGCGACGTCATCGGGTGTGGCCAACACGGCTTGGAGCAGGCCTTCGCCCGTTTCTGTGCCGTCGTCCTCGCGCATCTGGCGCGGCACGAAAGTCTCAGCCATCCGTTCTGTCAAGGCGCGGGTCGTCGAAAACCTAGCCGGGCTAGAAGTCGTAGCCCAGCTCCAGTGAGGGCGTGTACGCGGCGCGACCTGGCTTGGTGTAGTAGGTGAGCCCGAGCGGCAAGAGGCCGAGCCACAGGTTGGCCACCGGCCGCAGCCGCACGCCCGCGCTGGGCGCCACGAGGAACTGATTGTCGCCGGCGAAGCCGAGCTGCGTACCCAGGTAGAGCGCCACCGCGGGTGCTCCCGGAAACGCGCCGTGCAGGCCCAGACCGAGCACGCCCCAGTACGTAGTATCGGCAGCGTTCTCCACGCGAATGCCGCCGGTGACGTCCACCAGGTTGGCGAAGATGGCGCCGACGCGCGCGCCGCCCGCGATGCAGGTGGGCTGGGTGACGCAACCGGTGAGCTCACCGCGGATCAGCGGCCGCACGAGGGCGCGGCGTTCGGCTCGGGCGGAGAAGAGCGGCGTCGCGTCTTTGGCCGAGAGCTCGCCGGTGCTCGCCGCCGGCATGGGCGCAGCCATCTCCGGGGCCGGCGCGGGCGCGTCGGACTCCGTGGATTCATAGCTTCCGGAAGACGACGATCCAACCCCGCCCAGAAACACCACCGTGGTTCCGCCCCCGTGGTGACCGTGGTGATGGTGATCGCCTCCGCCCGCGACCACGGCGCCGCGGGTGTCGCTCTGGGGGG
>JABFRG010000546.1 GCA_013141295.1 Polyangiaceae bacterium | reverse complement strand
GCCGAGAGCCAGGCACACCGCACAGAGTCCAATCCGGAGGGAGGGCGACATGCGGTGCAGGATAAACGCGAGAAATGCGCGATGGGTGGCATTTCTGGCGCCCGCCACGGTAGGATGCGCAGGCGATGAGTGATTCTCCCAGCGACGCCGGAGCCGACGACGAGGAGTCGTACGAGGGCGTCGTCATCGACGGCAAGTACCGCATCGACGCACTGGTAGGCCGCGGCGGCATGGGGACCGTGTGGGCCGCCACCCACGTCGACCTGGCCTCCAAGCTGGCCATCAAGCTCATCCGACCGCAGTACGCCGAGAAGGCCGACGCCCGAAGGCGCTTCGAGATCGAGGCGCGGGCCGCCGCCCAGGTGAACTCTCCGCACGCGGTGCGCGTCTACGACTACGGCGTCACCGACGCCGGCATTCCGTACATCGTCATGGAGTACCTGGAGGGCGAATCGCTCTCCGAAGCCATCCTCCGTCGCGGCAGCATTCCCCTGGAAGAGATCTCCAAGATCCTGAACCAGGCGGCGCGCGCGCTCGAGAAGGCCCACGAGCGCGGCATCGTCCACCGCGATCTCAAGCCCGACAACTTCTTCCTCGCCAGCAACGTGGAGGAGCGGAACAACGAGCTCCCCTACATGGTGAAGCTGGTGGACTTCGGCATCGCGAAGCTCCTGGACCTCGACGGCACCGGCCTGGGCGCCGGCCTCTCGGGCCCCACGCAAACCGGCATGGTCATCGGCACGCCGACGTTCATGAGCCCGGAGCAGCTCACCGAGGGTGGCGAACCGGACGCGCTCATGGACGTATGGGCGCTGGGCGTCACCATGTACGCGGCAGCGGTGGGCCGCCTGCCCTTCGAGGGCGACGTGCTGGGCGACATCGTGCTCAAGGTCTGCGTCGAGCCGCTGCCCATCCCGAGCCGCCAGAACCCGCGCCTGCCCGCCGCCTTCGACGCCTGGTTCGCCCGCGCCTGCTCACGCGACCGCAAGAACCGCTTCCAAACGGTGACCGAGATGGCCACCACCCTCGACGCCATCGTCAACCCGCAAGCGGTCGACCACGAGCGTGTACAATACAAGCTCGGCAAGGTGAAGGCGCCAGCGGGTGAGCCCGAGGTGCACGTCGACGTCGAAGACGACGCACCCAAGCCCAAGCTCTCGCCCGCAGTGGCGCTGGTCCTGGGGTTGCTGCTGGGTCTCTCGCTGGTGGCCGCCGCCGTGGGTGCCATCGCGTGGAAGAACAAGGTCGAGCAAGAAGAGCTCGACAACGCGCCCCCTGCGCCGACCCCGAGCGCCAGCGCTACGCACTGACGCTCGCGGGTGTCGAGCGCGGCGCCTCTTCAGGCGGCGATGCGGTGCTTCAGATCGCGGCGCAGCTGGTCGAAGCTGGGAGCCGGAAGACCGCGCGCGCGGCAGAGCAAGAAGAGCGCGTGGTGCACTTCGGTGGCGTCCGGCTCCGATACCGAGCCGTCCAGACGATTTCGATCGCAGGCCAAGGCGTAGGCAGCCGTGAGCTCGTCGCCAGAGGCGGCGTCCATGTAGGCGCGGGCCTCGTCCAGCGAGAGCGTGCTCAGGCTTTTGACCGAGAGAGCTGCGAGTCGTTTCATCATCAGGACACCTCTTCCGTTGAACCAGCGAAAAGAGCGAGCGCACCTCCACCACGAGGATCGTGGGGAGTGGAAAAGGTTGGAGCGGAGCGGCAGCCGTCGCAGGCGAAGTCGGAAGAGTAACTGTGGCGAGCGGGCTCTGACATCGTTCTCCGCGAGCGCACTCCCACCAGGGACCAGCGCTCACATGTTCAATGTATCCATGATGTCGCGCGTGACCAATTTTTTGTTGGAGCATGCACGCAAACGGACATGTACCCACATGCGTTCGCGTCGTCGAAGCGCGCGCCGACGCTGCCACGAAACACCGAGCAAACACGGGTGATCCGCGATCGTCACCGGCTCGATGCACGCGCGCGAATCACTCCGGATGACGCGCGAGAAATGTGGCGTAGCGAAGCATCGCGCTGCCGGCATGCTGCGCGTAGTCGATGCGCAGATCGAGATCGACCGGGCTCCCGGGCACCGCGCCCGACACCGCCGAAGGATCGCGGAACGTGTGCGCGGGCCCCGGAAGGAGCTGCTGCCGCACCACCAGGCCGAGCGCGCGCGCGGTGGAGGCGCGAATGGATGCAACCTGCACGTGATCGTCCGGGCTGGCGACGAGCAGCACGTTCAGCGTGGCCACCGACGCTTCGGCGCGACTGGCGGTGGGCGTGAGGCGCGGCGAGAAGAACGGCGTGATACCGAAGCTTCCATCGAGATCTTGCGCGAGCTCCCCTTCGGCGCGCGGCGGCCCCTGGAGCGCGCGCTGGACCTCTTGCCATCGAAGACAGAAGGCGAGCGCCTCGCGGTCGGGCGCGCGATCCCACAGGTCTTCCATGGCTTGACAGGTCCAGTGCTCTTCCGCCACCCAGTAGCGATTCCCGAAGAACCTCCAGGCGCGACGCGCCAGATGCGAGAGCGCGCGGCGGGCAGCGTCGAGATCCTGCGGATCGCCGGTGAGCCGGTGCGCGCGAGAGAGGGCGAGCGCCGCTTCACCGGTATAGTACATGTATTGAACGTCCACCGGCGCGCGGCGGGCGAGATCGTACTCGTGGGCGAACTCACCGTCGGGCCGCTGCTGGCTCCGGAGAAAGGCGGCGAGCTTGGTCACTTCTTCGCGAGCCGGAGGTCCGCCCAGGATGTCGAGGGGCGCGATGGCCGCGAAGGCGAGGAGCGCCAAGGCCGAGGCGCCGAAGCCGGGTACGCCATCTTCCATCGCGCAACGACGCCCCCCGCATTCGCCCAGCGAGGCCGCGCGGAGATACGCGCCGCCCCGGGCCGCGGCTGCGCCCAGCGCGGGATCACTAGAGGCGAGGGCGGCCTCGGCGAGAAAGAGCGTGGCCCCGGCGTGGCGCGGCCAGTTGTATCCGCCCAGTGCCGCGTTCGTCTCGGCGCGGACCAGGTAGCGATAGCGACCCGCATCGTCCTGGTTGCGGACCAGATGGTACGCGGCCTCCATGGCGCGGGCCCGGAGCAAGGAGGCGCTGCGTACCACCTCGGCGCTGCTCGGCGCGGCGTCCGTGCTTTCGGCGACCGGGCGCATGCGGGCGCGCCGCACGGTAGCGGTGCGCGCGAGCTCTGCCGGTGGCAAGCCCAGGCGCGTGGCGGCGAGGTCGACCAGGAGCGGCATGCTGACGCCGAACCCGCTGCCCATCTCGGGGGCGCCGAAGGCGACATCGTAGATGCGGGCGCCACGCAGCTCGTCGGGTGTAAGATACACGGTCCTCGCTCCCGCGCGCACCACCGCGCCGTCGACGTTGGGGGCGAAGGCGAAGGCGGCCAGCGGCCCAGGCGGCAAGGGTCCCTCGGCGATGACCTCGTCGACGGCGATGCGTGCGAAGGTGGGTCCGAGGGCCGTACGCGCCGCTTCCTTGCTTGCTCCGGAAGCGCGTCCATCGAAAGCGCCGGCCACCCACGCCGTGGCGAGGAAGGTGCCCCGCACGACCGAGCCGCGCGCCCAGACGTGCGCACCCACGGCCAGCGCGAGGGTGAGCAGCCCCCAGCCGAGAAGGAGCCGCGCCAGCCCGCGCGACGTCACTTGCCCGCTCGCCGGAGCCAGAGCAGCTGCGCCGACGGCAGCGCCACCAGGTAGGGAACGAGGAGCGCGATGATCAGCACGAAGA
>JABFRG010000669.1 GCA_013141295.1 Polyangiaceae bacterium | reverse complement strand
GCCCGGGCCAGCTCTTCGGTGAAGCGCAGATTCGCACCTGCGAGCCTTCGCTGCAGGGTACGTGGCGTGAGCGCGAGCCGCCGGGCCACGATCGGCAGGGTCAGCTCACCGAGTGGCTCCTGTTCGAGGATCGCCTGCATGGCCGCGACGCTCTCGTCGCCGGTGGGCACCAGACGCTCGATGGTCGCCTCGTGCTCGCTCTTGTCGAGGGAGGCGAGCGCGGCGCCGCGGGTCTCGAACACCTCGACCGGGTACGGAGGCTGATGCACCGCGAAGTACCCGCGGATGATGGTGCCGCCGAGGTTCTTCTGGCAGACCAGCGCCTGGCGTTCGACGGCGGAGCCGCGGGCGTCCTTCTGCCCGTCGAGAAACCGATGCATGGCCTCGAACGCGCGCTCGTCGACGTGGACCACGCCGGTGACGTCGAGGAGCGACCGATGCGGTGCGCCGGGCAGGGTGGCCGCCCACATCTCGCCGAGCGCTCGGGCCTCGTGCTCACCGATGGCGCCCCACACCACCGTGGCCCGGAGGCCGCCGGCGAAGAGGACGTACAGGTGCCGCGCCCCGCGCACGAACACGTTGGTGGCGTCGGGCGTGAGCGCGCTGGCTTCGATGCGTCGCAGCGTGGGGCCGAGGACCACCGTCTGGACGCCGGAGTCGGGCGGCGGCACCGTGGACGTGGGCTCGGGAACCACGGTACCGGAGGGCGACGGGGTGACGTGGCGCATGAGGGACGGGTTAACGCCAGGACCCCTCGCGGTCAACCGTTGACCGACACTCAATAGGCCATTTCGCTTCGCCTTCAGCGCCATCACTTGGGGGAGCGCGACGCGGGAAATTTAGGCACGAAAGGCCGTAATTTCAGGGCGCGGGCGGTGCCGGTGGCGGAGCGGGCACCAGCGGCGTGGTCAGCGCCGTTCCGTGGGTCTCCAGCGCGTCGGCGATGGTCAGGAGGAGCCGCGTTCGAAGCTCCGCGAAGGCGGTGAAGCTCTCCACCTCGAGGTAGCCGGAGACCTCCACCTCGAGGGCGGTCTCGCTGAGGCTCTTCACGCACACCAGGCGGTCGTCCTTGCGGACCTTCTTCTCGGCCTCGAGGATGCCCGCCAGCGCCACCAGCAGCGCTTCGACCTTGGCCCGCGGCGTGGTGGGCACGAGGGGCAAGCGCGCGGCGAAGCGAAAGCGATCGCGGGCGGCGAAGGCCTCGATGCGCATGTCGGCGAGCTTGCCGTTGGGGATGATGACCAACGTGCGCTCGGCGGTGCGGATGCGCGTGGAGCGCAGGCCGATGAGCTCCACGGTACCCTCGATGCCGTCGACCCGTACCGCCTCGCCCACACGGAACGGTTGGTCCGCGAGGATCGACGCCGAGCCGAAGAGATTCTCCACGGTCTTCTGGGCAGCGAGCGCGAAGGCGATGCCGCCGATACCGAGACCCGCGATGAGGCTCGCCACCGGGTAGCCCAGCTCCGAGAGCACCACCACGCTGCCGAGGACGATGATGACGATGCGCGCGGCCTTCTGTCCCAGCTGCGTGAGGGCGATCCAGCTGGGCTTGCTGCCCTGGCGATCCTTCAGGCCGTCGCCGAAGATGATGGCGCCGCGCACCAGAGCCCAGAAGAACGCGCCGAGCGCGGCTGCGCGCACCAGGCGTCCGACGAACGCCTCGGCCGCGAGATACAGCGACAGGTAGCGCGTGACGAAGACGAAGCCCACCAGCATGACCGCCAGCATGAACGGCCCGCGGGCGCCCTTGAGCACCCGCTCGAGCCATTGGCGGCCTTGCTTCTTGGCGATGCGGCGAAAGACCGCGCCGGCCAGGAGCGCGGCGAACCGCGCCACCACGTAGGCCGCCAGGAGCAGCACCGGCAGCGCGATCCACTGCCACAAGAGGAGCGACTCCGGCCCCTCGCGCTGGAGGATCGCCGGCAGGTGCGCGCGGAGCCAGCGATCGCCGAGGGCCTCGTACCACTCGTCGACGTGCTGCACCGTGGCCTGCGAGAAGACCCACCGCGGATCGCCCTTGGACTCGGTGCGCACCAGGCGGATCGACACCACGCGACCGGCCTTGTCGTGGAAGCGGCCGAGCTCGTCGGTGCCGGTCGGGAGGCCGTCGTCGGTGCGGCCGGTGGAGCCGGGGTCGAGGAGATCGGCATCGACGTTCAGGTTGCGGTTGAGGACCGCGTAGAGCTCCTGCGCCAGCTCCGGCGCCCGCGCGGCGAGGTTCGCCGGCACGTCGAGGTACCGCGCGGCTTCTTTGTAGTCGCCCTGGCGGCACGCGTCGAGGTAGCGCCCGATGCTGGCCCGCGGCGAGTCCGGAGCGGCTTCCTCGGGCTCCTTCGCGGCTGCCGTGGCCGCGGCTGCAGGCACCGGGAGCGAGAGGGGAGCGCCCCACGACGTGCGCACGCTGCCCACGAGGCAGACGAGACAAAGAAAGACGAGGAGGGCGAATCGACGCACGCCTCCTCGTCTAGCACTTCTTTACGTACCCGACCTCAGCTGGTGAAGGTCTTGAAGGCGGCGAAGGTGCGGGCCAGGCCTTCCTTCACGCGGACCTTGGGCTCGTAGCCGATGAGGGCCCGGGCCGCGCCGATGTCGGCGAGCGAATCACGCACGTCGCCGGCCCGCTCCGGCGCGTAGTCGGCCACCAGGTCGTGCCCCGCCTCCTCGCCGATGTAGCGAAGCAGATCGTTGAGGGAGATGCGATCGCCGCAGGCCACGTTGATCACCTGGCCGGTGAGCTTGTTCTTGGTGGCGGCGGCGAGCAGGTTGGCGCCCACGGTGTTCTCGATGAAGCAGAAATCGCGGGTCTGCTCCCCGTCGCCGAAGACCTTGGGCTTCTGCTTGCGGATGGCGGCGGTGATGAAGTTGGGGATGACCGCCGCGTACTGGCTGGTGGGATCTTGCCGGGGACCGAATACGTTGAAGTACCGGAGGCTCAGCGTCTCGATGCCGTACAGGTTGTGGAATACACGCATCAGGTGCTCGCCGGTGAACTTGGCCACCGCGTAGGGCGAGAGCGGCTGGGGAATCATGGTCTCGATCTTCGGCAGCTCCTTGGTGTTGCCGTAGGCGGACGAGCTGGCGGCGAAGATGACCCGGCGCACGTTCTCGCGGCGCGCCACGTCGAGCACGGTCGTGGTGCCCTGTACGTTCACGAACATCGAGGGCTGCGGCGCCTCGACCGAGCGCGACACCGAGGGCATCGCCGCCTGGTGGAACACCACCTCGACGCCGCGGGTGGCCTTGGCGACCAGCTCGGGGTCGCAGATGCTGCCCTCGAAGAGCTCGACCTTTCCCAGGAAGGGCTCGATGTTCGAGCGCCGGCCGGTGGAGAAATCGTCGATGATTCGCACCTTTTCGCCGGCTCGAAGGAGCTCTTCCACGATCGACGAACCGATGAACCCTGCGCCGCCGGTAACCAGATACATCCGAATGCCTCCTCCGAGTCGATGCCGAAGCTGCCGCCTTCATTCACGTTCGCTCGGAAAGCGGCCAGCGGCCCGCATCTGAGCATTTCGAATGTCGACCCACAACGTCCGTGACCAAGAGCACCCGAACCCGGCAAATCGGCTCACGCAGACTCGCTTCGTCCCTGAGAAACAGGAAGGCTTTCGCCCGGCCGCGAGTGACTGCGTGGCCGTCGCTGGTGGCCCGCGCGCCGGTCGAAAGCCTTGTTGAACGAGCCCGAAGCGGCGTGCGAGGCGGTGCAGGTGGCGCT
>JABFRG010000272.1 GCA_013141295.1 Polyangiaceae bacterium | reverse complement strand
AGCTACACATTCGTGTCAACCGGTCGGGCGCGCGCGCAAGGCGGAGAGGTCTTCTCGACAGCCGACCGTGTGAGAGTGCGCGGGCCCCAGCACGCTCTCGAAAGTAGCAAGCGCACGTGCGTACCAGATCTCTGCCTCGTGCGCCTTGCCGGTGCGCGCCAGAAGCGCGGCCAGGTTGTTCGCGGTGAGCGCCACGCCGGTCGCGTGGGGCCCTAGAATGGATTCTTCGATGTGAATGGCGCCACGATAGGCCTCCTCCGCTTCGTTCCACGCGCCTCGCTCTGCGAGCAAGGTCGCCAGATTCCCGAGATTGACCGCTATCTCGTAGTGTACCGGCCCGAAGGCATTCTCGAACGTGCGGAGCGCAGCGCGGTATAGCGCCTCCGCCTCCTGGCGCTGACCGCACTCGTCGAGGATGGCCGCCAGCGCCGCTTGGTCTTGCGCGACCACCGGGTGCGCTTCGCCCAGCGCGCCCGATCGCAGGGCCACCGACTTTCGCGCGAATGCCTCGCCTTCGCTGGGTCGACCGCGCGCGTGCTCGAGTCCCCCGAGGTTGTGGTAGAGGCTCGCGAGCGCGGGGCTGTCTTCGCCGTGCACCGAGACGAGGATCGAGAGCGCCTCGCGATAGGCGGATTCCGCCTCGGAGAAGCGTTCGGTGTACTTGCATAGTACCCCTATTTCGTTGAGCGTCGTGGCGCGGACTCGGTCGGGTTCGGGTAGCGTCTTGGCGACGTCGTCTGCCTGCCCGAGGAGCGACTCGGCGGTCTCGAAGTCGTCCTGCAGGCGCGCGAGGCGGCCCGCGTCCGCGAGGGCCTCGGCCAAGCATCGTCGAACGTCGGCAGTCGAAGGCGGGAGCGCGCGCACCTCGCGCAAGGCTCGGGCATAGGCGCGGGCCGCTTCTCGATGTTGGCAGAGCGTTTCCAGGCTCCGCCCGAGAAGGCAGCAGAGCCGGGCGCGCGCCAGCACCGCGGTCGGCGTCGGGTCGCGCCCGAGGCGGCGAAGCGCACGCGAAGCCTCGTGCACCGATTCGGAGTATCGGCCAGCGGCGGCCAACGCGGTGGCGCGCTCCTGAGTGGAAGACACGTTGGTCAAATGTTCCTCGTATCAGCTCGCGGGGCCCGCTTCGCGGGTCGGCTGTTGCTCGCGAAACGCGCGGATGAGCGCGGTACGCGATGACGCGCCCATCTTCTCTGCGGCGCGCCGGAGGAGCACGCTGACCGTTCCCGTCGACAGGCCCAGATCGTAGCCAATGAGCTTGTTCGAGTGGCCCATGGCGGCGCAGGCCACCGCCTGCCACTCCCGCGAGGTGAGCTCGGGTGGCGCATCGGGAGCGACGCGGTTCTCGTGGGCAAGGAGGAAGCGCTTGCCGTCGTGGTCGAACCACTCCGCGATGGACCACTCGCCGCATACCATGGCGCGCCAGATGGAGCTGGCCTCGTCGGGATCGAGCCGGCGGAGCTTCCCGCGTGCCCGGTCCATCGCCTGCGCAGCGTCTGCCAGGTCAGCGCGAGCAGCCTCGGTCGCCGGCGTGGCGTGCTCGAGTCGACCGCTCGGCGTGAGCACCGCGGCGGCGCCTTCGGGCTGCGCATGACGCACTCGGCGCAACCGGAGCCCCGCGCCGATGTGCGCAGCGACTCGCACCCAAAGAGGTCGGTGACGAATGCGAAAACCTCCCGGCACCACGGTGGTGATCACCACGCCGCTGTGGGGCGTGGCGTTGGCGCGAAGGCCGAGCGAATCGACGGTTTCGCCCATGTCGCCCTTGCGCAGCCCCCTTCGAGCCTCTTGTCGACCGACGACACGAGAGAGCAGGGTGAGCATGTCGCACTCGAAGGCGCTTCGGAGCTGGGCCGGGGTCGCCGCGCTCTGCTGAAGCTCGAACTGCCGGCGCGTGAAGGGCGAGGCGCCCACGCTGGCGAAGCTGCCCAAGTAGACCCCCGCGCGCACGTCGAACGAGAATGCGGTGACCGGCGCGACTGCCGCTCCGAACGCAGGAGCTACCGCTGCCGCCACGCGTCCGAGCCATTCATCGTCCGTGCCTTCGGTCGCGTAGGCAGCTTCGATGGATCCAATCACGTCCAGGTCCGTCGCCATGGGCTTGATTCTTCGGAATGCCTCGGCAAAGTCAATCGCCGCACCTTGTCATCCGAATGACTATGGCCACGTGCTCGAAGGCGCGCACTTGACGCCCGACGTCCGGCACGCCACGCTGAGCGGGATGCCGCGACCGAGCGACGAAGTACCGGCAGGCCTCGTGGCCTACGAGCTGACATCGGGAAAGGTGCTGTTCGTCCACCCGTTCGCGGCGACGCTCGACGACGCGCGGCTCTCGCCAGCCGAGCGCGAGGTCGTGGCGCTGCTGCTCCAAGGCCGCGACAACGCGAGCATCGCGCGCATGCGGGGCACCGCGGTGCGAACCATCGCCAACCAGGTCGCCAGTATTTTTTCCAAGCTGGGGGTGCACTCGCGCTCCGAGCTCGCGGTTCGCGCCCTCGGCTAAAGGCCCCTCCGTTTCAAGGAGCGCCGGCGTCGGGCGCCGTTGCAGGTGCGGGCGCTTCCGGAACCCACTTGAAGAGGGCGCCGTCGCGCTGGCCACCGGCATAGAGCTCGTTGCGGTACACCGAGAGGGGCGCGCTGCAGAAGTAGTCGTCGAGGACGAAGGGCGACTTCTTGTCGTTGATCTCCGCCAGCACCAGCGGCTCCGCGCCGTCCACCCGAACCAGCGAGCGCTCCGTGAGCACCACCAGCGCGTCCTTGTAGCGAACGATGTCGGTGGGCCTTCCGGCGCCGTCGGGCATGGCGATCTCTTTCCAGTGGTCGCCGTCCTCGGTGACGCGCAGCTTCATGTCGCGGCCCGCGAGGCCGAAGGCGAGCCAGTAGAGCTTGCCGCGATCGGCGTACCAGCGCACGGTCATGGCGCCGCCGATGCCCGGCACCGCCACCGGATGGGTGTCGGCCTGCTCGACGACGTCGCGCCCCTCGGGCGGCGCGAATAGCACGTACGAGTTGGGATCGCGGCCGTCGTAGTCCTGAATGCCGGCGTACAGCCGCCCCTTGAAACGCGTGAGGTACGTGAGCCGCCACACGCCGTTCTGGTAGGGCGTGGGGTATCCGAGCGCGTAATTCCAGCGCGCCAGATCCGGCGCCGCCATGTGCAACGCGCCGGGCGATGGACCACTCCACGCGCGCTCCTTGGGCGGCACCGACCCGGTGGACGCGTAGAGGTGCCCGCGATAGCGAATGGCGTCGATGACGTGATACGCGCGCGGCAGCACCGCAGCGCCACCCCAGGCCGGCATCGCGGCGCCGGGTGGCTTTCCCGGCACTCTCTCGTCGTGCCCCTTGCTCACGAGATCCGGCGGCGCCGGCGGACGAAAATGCGGGTAACGCGGGGGCGCGAAATGTCCGTCCTCGGCAGAGACGAACACGTAGCCTTCGGTGCCGTACTCGGCGAGCCCCAGACCGTTGTACGGCGGATCTGCGTCGGGCACGTAGAGCCGACCGTCGATGGAGTGCACGCGCAAGAACCCCTGGCCTGCGCCCCCGCCCTTGGTGGGCTCACCCGGGCGATTCCAGTCGAAGGCCACCGCGAACGGCTTGGGCTGCTCCGGCTGGTACCGCGTGATGGTGGCGCCGTCGATGCCCAGCGGTTGCCGTGCGTGGGCCGCGTAGAGCGCGTCTTTGTGCACCGTAAGGTCGCAGATGCGCTGCAAGGCCATGGGCGC